>JAAEPA010000741.1 GCA_024222475.1 Gammaproteobacteria bacterium
TTGGGGGGCGTAGTCTGCGTGTAAGAGGTGAAGTGTATCACTAAAAGTAGTTTCAACCACTTGAGGGAGATCCGGCAAGAGGCTTCGCGGGTCGACATGCCGGGGCGCAATACGCACCAGCCGTCCCCAGGGAACAAGTTGATACCGTTCTTCAATGCCGGCGGCCCAACCTTGCAAGGGGCCGGCAATGTACATATCAGGATTCCCCCGTTCGAACCAGTTGATAACGATGTTTTCATCTGGAGGATAGATCCCGCGTAAATCGGGACGATAGCCCTCTGCGTGCTGCATATACCAAAAGGGGGTTAAGTCGCCCCAGTGAGCCAGCATCCCTGCGCCTAACTCCAGAGGATGGTTGAGCGTTGTGCCCCATTCGTTGTAGATGTTGCGATTCCACTTGATACTAAGCCAGGTGATGTTGTGCCGAATTTGGGGTAGAATAAGAAACGGAATAAGCATAAGCAGCAGCACAAGGGGGGCAAATCGTAGCACATAAAGTGAGGTACGGGGGATATCTTGTTTGGTGTAGGGAAGGTAGGAGGTTAGGAATTTGATAAGAATTTCGACTACAAATATCAACGTATAGCCGGCAAAGAAGGAAAACATTAGAAATGACGGCAGTAAAAACGCCGACTGCTCACCTTGCCCGTAGACGATAACAAA
>JAAEPA010000742.1 GCA_024222475.1 Gammaproteobacteria bacterium
CTGTTGCTATTGCTTTTGTCGAATGCCTTTTATCAACCGGTGGTAAATGCGGCTGAGGTAGAACTGGTTCCATCGTCGCGAGTCATTCTGAAGATCTCCGGAGAGATGACGATCGACGATATCATTCGACGAGTTTATCCCAAGGACAAGGATCTCTGGCCCCAGATCAAGGCGAAGCTGATCGAAACAAATCCGAACTCATTTGTTCAGTATTCTGAGCGTTTGATTCCCGGCTTACGTTTGAAATTGGTGGATATAAAACGTATCTACGAGCAGGAAGAGTTGGTGCCAAAAATCAAGGTAGGCTATGTCGCGCAACTGGAAGGGCAGGCTGCCGCGAGAGATCTCGATGGCAGGGTAAATCAGTTGCAAATCAACTCCCAGATTTTCGAAGGCGATCGCCTGGAGACGGAGGTTGGCGCCCGTCTGTATATTTTGATGGACGACGGCGCAGAGGTTCACTTAAAGGAAGACTCGGCACTGAAGATTAGCGAATACGTGATCACCGCCGGCTACGGTAAGGAAAGTAGCAGCATTTTAGATCTTATCCGTGGGGGACTGCGAAAAATAACCGGTTCCATCGGTGCAAGTTCGCTTGCCAACTACCAGGTTCAAACCGGATTCGCAACGATCGGTATTCGCGGCACCGAGTATGTTATCAAACTGTGTAAACAGGATGACTGTACCCAGAACGTCAGTCGTAACGATCCCGACGCAAAGTTGCATGCCGTGGTACTCAAGGGGGCGATTACGTTGGCCACGGACGACGATGTTCGAATCCTGATGGCCATGGGTGAATATGGAACGGCAACCCCAGATGTATTGGTGCTTGAGGAGGAGGCCCCGGTACCGGTAGGATTCCTGGACACCGAAGAAGTACAAATCTTTAATGAAGCAGGAATGCAAAAGACACAACCCGAAGAGCAGCCATCTAGTTCCCCATGGGTCTGGATCGTAGGACTGTTGCTGCTTGCTGTCGGAATATAACCCAGGCTGAATCTGGAGGCAGGACTGTGATCGCCTGGTTTGTGTTTGCGTGCCAGGAATCAGGGCAATCGCGGAGTAATTGAGTCCTTAAGAGTCATCGTATTGCGCCGCAAAAGCCCCGGCAATTTCCAGCAGACCTTGAATCGTGTACTGACGATTACCTAACACAATCGGCTGATGTATCTGCACATAGCCCTCGTGGAAAGGTACCAGTCGATTGTTCTTTATCAGGAAGGTGCCGTTGGTCGAATCAAGGTCGCGAAGATAGATCTCGCCTTTGACGACCTGTATTTCAGCGTGTTGCTTACTGACGGTCGGGTCATTGA
>JAAEPA010000743.1 GCA_024222475.1 Gammaproteobacteria bacterium
GGCAAAACCGCCCTGGTCCAGCGCCTCTACAACATCCTCTACACCCGCAACGACCCCAAGATCATTCCCTTCTACTTTCGCGTGCCCGAGGGCAAGATGACCACACTGGACTATTGTAAGCTTTTTATGAGAAGCCTGCTCAGCCAGATCTTGGGTTTCAAGTTGCGCAAACCCGAATATATTCGCACGCATCCGGAATGGGACAAATTAGAGTTCCTGCTCGAAGATGAGGAGGCTTTGCAGGTCCAGTATCGTCAACTCAAGCAATTAATTGCCGAAAAAGATCCCGGTATTGCCTGGGACCTGACCCGCGAGGCGGGTCACAACATTTCCCTGATGCTGGATGTCAAGATCATCCAGGTCATCGACGAGTTCCAGTACCTCAATGAACATATTTATACGGATCGAACGTTTACCACCAGGGAACACCTGGCCACCTTCTACCAGAAAACCGGGTCCAGCAAGGTCTCGCCCCAGATCATTACCGGCAGTTACATCGGCTGGCTCACCAGTATCGTCAATCACATGGTGGGCCGCTATTTTCACTATTACCTGGACCGCCTGCCCGAGAACGAGGCCGTCGGCTGCGTCTATCGCTATGCCGCCGTTTTCGGTCAGGAGGTCACCGACGAGTCCGCGGCATACCTGGCCGCGGTTTGCGATAACGATCCCTATTACATCGCCAGCCTGTTCCAGCATCCCGGACCAGACAAGAACCTGTGCGATGAGGCTTCCATTCGCGCAACACTCGATTCCGTGACAAGCGCGGGCGGCGCCGTGGCCAATATGTGGCTGGAATACATCTTATCGGCCTTCAAGCGCATCAATGATCGGGTCGCCAAGAAGGTGGTTCTCTACCTGGCCCATCACGACCCGATGCAACGAGCTCGCCGGCAAATTCTTGAAGATTGCGCCTTTGATATTGATGAGGAAGCCCTCGAGAAGCGACTCCAGCAATTGGTATATGCCGATTTGATTCGTCAAGGAGAGGACAGCCGCACCTATCAGGGCTTGGGTGACCCCATCTTTGCCATGGTCTTTCGCAAGCGCTACCAAAGTGAGATCGACGATGTGAGCATGCCTCGGA
>JAAEPA010000744.1 GCA_024222475.1 Gammaproteobacteria bacterium
CATTTTTTGTATCTTTATAGAAAAGGGTGGCGATGGTGACCCCACCTTCAACCTGACTGAAAGATTCCCATTTCTTTTGCAAAACAGCTCGGTCGAACTTGGCAGATTGCTGAGACCACCTTCCCCATAGGAGCAACCCTTCCTGGCCCCCCTTGAAACCATGGTGGAGAGCCATGCCTACTTTTAACCACTCGGCGTAACCATCCGCCATGGTACTCGGCAGGGAGTCAAGCAAAGCGGGAATTTGGGTTCGATTCCTATGGAGGTTCAAAGGAACGGTAGGGCTGGCGTTCTGCTTTGTTCCGGAAATGTGGACGCCTTTGCGACCGGCCTGTCGTACTTGTTGCCATAGCCTGGCAAGAGATGGATTGGGCTTGGGCATGTGAAAAGCTACGGCCGCATTCTTGGCCAGCTCAAAGAGATCGGCAGCTGTCAAACGGGTTAGCTGCGAAAAAGAGATGGGGATTTTGCGGTAACCGTTGGGGCGGAGTCTGTTTTCCACACGCCAAAGGCGTCCCCGTCCTTCAGAATAAACACAAGGATCCATCAACGAACCAAAGCCTAATCGGATGGCCATGTCCTTATACAAGCGGGGCAGATGTCGATGTTGGAACTCGGCGGCGCCAAATACCGCAGGGTTCATAAAAAAGTGAAAACCCTTTCCGCCTGTGAACCACAAACGGAAATCGGAGGCGTCCAATTGAAAATGCGCCATCAAATGGGAGAGGACGTTGCGGAGCTCAACACGTAGCGCCTCAACGTCCGGGTGATCGAAATCGGCATAGAAAGGCCCAAGAAACGGGAAGCAGGGATGGCAAGAGCGGGGATCCTTGTGTAAAGTTTCCAGGGTGGTGATCCAACGGCGATAAGTGGCAACCGAGCAAGCGAGCTCAAGAACGCTAACCAGATCACAACCAGCCTCGATGGCGTCCGCCCTGGTTGGGTAAGGAATCCACCGACCGTGAATAATCGAGCCGTCTATTTTGAAGTAGAGATGTTGTCCGAACCACATATTTTCCTCCCGAGGAAGGGTGTCAGATGTTGGTATGGAGAGATATCTGACGGTGGCAGAAGGGATACCTCCTCACTATGTCTCCGTTGGCCCTTCGGCGAATCGCAGGATGATGCGGAGCTGAGCCTCCCGGGATAGCCATCCTCGAACCCCGGGAACCCATTGCCGGCCGGCTGCTCGGCCTTGCCACGCTATTCACGTGGACGATCCACCTGGAAGGGAGCTACATTTCGTTATCTTTGACGGTCTTCAAATCCTTCATTCAGTCTGTGCCTCTTTTGATCCCAGTGTTGGCATGGAGAGACTTCTAGCACCTCGATCCTGAGTTCTTTCTTGAGCCAGGCCGCGACCATCTGCCGATGGCAGAACACGCCGGGCATTTCGTAGCACATTAAGGCTACGTCTTCTCCGGCGCCTATATCTTCAAGCTGATGCACAGTGGCTACGGGGTCGAGCACCGCGAGCATATCCGCGTAGAGCGGTCGGAATTGCGCTTCCGGCATGCTGACCATCCTGTGTAGCGGTGCAAGCGCCATGAGGCCGAACCTGGCTCCGGGGGCACAAGTTGCAATGGAGATAGGGACGATTCCGGCCGCAATAATATTTTCCATGGCCATGAAATAGCTGGTGTAGATTTTCATATTGCCTCCAAAATGATTGTAGGGCGTCATAGGTGACGCGGTGGTGGTTTAGATGGCGTGTCGGGACCGGCATTCCAGTGTTTATCAGCATCGGGATACCTCCTCAAAAAATGTCAGTTGGCCCTTCGGCGAATCGCAAGATGATGCGGAGCTGAGCCACCCGGGATAGCCATCCTCGAACCCCGGGAACCCATTGCCGGCCGGCTGCTCGGCCTTGCCACGCTATTCACGTGGACGATCCACCGAAGGGCGCTATATTTTTTGTTATCTTTGACGACCTTCAAATCCTTCATTCAGTCTGTGACTCTTTTGATCCCAGTTTGATGGTTGGGGTACGTAGTAATCGTCATCGGGTTCACTTCGAGGTTTATATTGTTTTTGGATTGGTTTTAATTTGAGCCAGCGATCTACCGTGTAGTTGGTGTATGTCTTGCCCTTTTTCGTATTTGTTGTTAACTCCCCGCTGAATTCAAATCTTTGACCCGTTTTCAACTTAGGACCGATGGCTTGTGCTTTTTGGCCCCAAATAGCCACCCATACGATCTTTGGTTTAGCCAGATGATTGACAAACCGTTCTTTTATCGCCATCGTGTAGCCATTTCGGACTTGTTTGAAGCGAACGAGCATTCCGGAGATTTTAAAAGTACATTGCATTGTCGGACTCCTTCGGATGAGGGTTTAGGG
>JAAEPA010000745.1 GCA_024222475.1 Gammaproteobacteria bacterium
CGTGACTGCGGCCAGGTCTTCGCGCGTCGAGGGGCGGGGGTCAACTGTCTGCTCGTCATACACAGCGATGCAGGTCATGCCCGGCATGAACCAGATGTGCGTACAGTCAAAGGTGATAGGGGGTTCACCATCCCGATCCCACAGCGTCGCTTGACGACTGGTGTTCTTCAGCGCATCGCGAGTCACGCGCTCCGGGATTTTAACAATGCCGTCCGGGTTCATTTCACATCCCGCGCCCAGCAAAAGATCATCGGCTTCCGTGCCTGGCTCAAACACGACTCCGGCGCTTTCCAGAAGGGAAATCGAAGTGTCGATGATTTTGCCGATATCAGCATCACTCATGCATCCGTATGGAGGCGTCGGTCCGGCATGACCACCGTGGTGCCGAGTGGTTTCCCCGGCTACTGTTCGTTTCCTCGAACGGGTACGTCGCATGGGGTTTCAGTCAGGTTGCGTGTTTGGGAGAAGGTTTCTGGGAGAAGTATAATGTAGTATAAGCACCCTATTCGCCGAAAACCAGCCTGCCAGGGAGTCACCCACATCGGACGTTTAGCTGATGTTTTCCCAATATTTCGGTTCCAAGTAACGCCATTGGGGTCGACAAGAGGCCCCTAATTCCAGAATCCGGGGGCTGTGCTTTGGAGAAATAATTACCGATGGATACTGCCAAATCCGAAGCCATCTTGCTTAACGACGCTAGTCGATTGTTTCGCCCGAATTCAGCCATGGTGGGAATTGAGAATAGACCCAATAGAGACACTCGCCAATATCTCCGCTTAAAGTCATCCGAAAGCTGCCTGTGATAGAATTTCTCGAATAATTTCTAATAAGGCCATCCATGGTCAGGGATCAACTATCCCGAAAGCTCGCAGTTATCCTCCATGCCGATGTGGTGGATTCCACCGCGCTCGTTCGCCAGGACGAGACACTTGCCCATCAACGCATCCAAGATGTGTTTCAGCGCTTTTCGGAAACTATAAAAAGTCATGATGGCGTAGCCCGCGAGATACGGGGCGACGCCCTGGTCGCCGAATTTGCCAGAGCTTCGGATGCCGTGGCGGCATCGATCGATTTTCAGGCGGGAAATTCCGTGTTAATCCAGGGTTTGCCCGATCAAAATCGCCCAGAAATTCGGATCGGAATTGCAATGGGAGAGGTGATCGTAGCTGATAATACGGTAACGGGCGAAGGCGTGGTGTTAGCCCAGCGACTGGAGCAGTTGGCTGAACAGGGAGGTGTTTGCATCCAGGGAGCTGCTTACGAGACCGTGCCAAAGCGGTTCCCGTACGAGTACGAGAGTTTAGGAGAGCAACAAGTCAAGGGATTCGATTATCCAGTAAAGGTTTTTGCTGTCAGTCTGAAGCCCGATAATGCTATTCCCGACTCACCACCAAAATCCTCCTCGGATTTATCGATGCCAGGCCTGCCCGACAAACCGTCGATAGCAATACTTCCTTTTACCAATATGAGCGATGATCCAGAGCAGGAATATTTTAGCGACGGTATTACGGAAGATATCACCACGGCGCTGTCACATTTTTCAGGCTTATTCGTAATCGCCCGAAATTCGTCATTTACCTACAAAGGTCAGTCAGTGAACACGCGGAAGGTCGCGCGCGAACTCGGCGTGAGATACCTGCTCGAAGGCAGTGTCAGACGCTTGGGAAAACGAATTCGAATTAATGGCCAGTTGATCAATGCCGTGAACGGAAGTCATATCTGGGCAGAGCGATTCGATGGGAATCTCGAGGACATCTTCGAACTCCAGGACGAGATCACGCGCAAGATTGTCAGCAGCATCGCGCCGCAAATTGAGTTGGCCGAAGTCGAACGGGGGCGGGGTTTGCAGCCAGCGCGCCTGTCGTCTTATGAATTGTCGCTGAAAGCGAAGTCGCAAACCTATGACGCATTTCGTAGCGGTGATGCGGATGCGTTACAAGTCGCGATAAATACCGCCAATCAAGCATTGGCGTTGGATGGCAGAAATACACATGCCTTGTGGATTCTGGGCATTGCCTATATCGATCAATACCTTTACCAGTGGGGCGAGGATCCGGCAGGCGCCCTGGATCGGGCCATGCATGCATCTGAAAACCTGATTCATATAAACTCGTCAAATGCAGAAGGTTATATTCTTCGGGCCAACAGCAATATATTCCGACACGAATTCGATCTGGCCCTGGCGGACTATGATCGCGGGCTGTTATTGAACCCCAATGCCTCGATTCACTTGTTTTATGCCGCCTGGGGTGAGTCTTTGGCAGGCTTGTCTGTCAAGGCGAAAGAGCACGCCGAACTCGGTCTTCGGCTAAGCCCGAAAGAAATGGATCTCTTTCTCGGGGTTGCCTACCTGTCGCTACTTCAGGCCAGTTTTGCCGATGGTGATTTCGAGCAGGCGATCAAATGGGGGCGGTTGTCGATACAAATGCACGCCAAGGCGCCGATTCGGCGAGCCTTGATGGTGGCTTGTTGTGCTTTTTCGGGTAATTTGGAGGAAGCGAAGCAGCATGCGAAGGAGCTGCATTTGTTTTCACCCGATTTCATACCCGCTGTCCTGCGCGGCGAGCTTTTTCTATACAAGAATTCCACCCACAACAAATTGCTTATAGAAGGACTTCGCAAAGCGGGGTTACTTGAATAAATGGCAATTAATCCCGTAAATGTGGTTGTTACAAAATGAATCCAATTAAATTACTTTGTCTCTGTTCGCAAAGACGAGCGTCAGGTTTGGACGGATCCTGTTGAAAAACTCTCGATTGTGACTGGCCCATGAGATAATGACACCTGGAATAGTTGATTGCTGTTTGAGATCAGAATCAGGGAGTTGATAAAAAACTTAGCTGTTTACATCGAGATCTTGTTGAAACTTACGCGTTTGTCCACGGATATCATCCACCAAGGCAGTTAGCTGCTTTATGAGATGTTCAGCGTTTTCCAACTTAGATTCGATAGAGGCTGTTTCTTTAAGATTAGGTGTATCATACTCAGTCACATCCTCATCCTCTTCGCCGGCGATTAACCAGGCCAGAGGCACACCCAAAATCCCGGCTATCTGGGCCAGACGGTTGGCACGTGGTGAACTGCGTTCACTCTCCCAATTCAATAAAGTCGCTTCTTCTACACCGACGCTTCTGGCGAGTTGGAGTGAGCTAAGACCCTTGGTTTCCCGGGCTTTGGCAATTTGATAACCTACAAGAGTGTGATCATTCATAATTTGGTGGATATGGGGGATAAATAGTAAATAGTGGGTGGATGGTTATTAATGATAGCAAATAATTTAAGCTTTGCCTGAGCTGATTGACGATTGACTTTGAAGTAATTCAACAGAGCCTGGAATTTATGAGATATAAAGTCCCCATTCACCAACCCAAGGTCAACTGCAGGCACGAACCGCCCTTGATATTTTATCTCCAATGCACAGTTTTACTCGACAACAAGCAGAGATCTCTCACCCATCCCCAATTCTGTACCCCCTGATTTGTTAACAAAAAAGACCCTTAAATCCAGACGGACAAGGGTCAAGACTTGAGGAGAGCAGGGGATACTCTCAGGGGTTGGCGTCACCCCATCCTTTGCTTCGGGGTAACGCCAAAAAGGCTAGTAGCTCGCGCTGTCGCTTTCGTAGGTCAATCCGATCGAGGCGGCCTGGTCCTTCAC
>JAAEPA010000746.1 GCA_024222475.1 Gammaproteobacteria bacterium
CGCAAAACCCCCTAATGTCCACTATCGTTGGTGGACACTAACGCGGGAAAAACGACCACGTTAGGTGGGGTTCGCCGGACGCACACGTTCCATGTATGAGCGCCGACGATTTAGTTTGTCGGACATAAACGTACTTGTTTGATTGCCGACTTCTTGCAGCGCACATCTGCTCACCGGTCGGAAATGATCATTATACGCAATACATAATTTGTTAATTTGATAAAGAAGATGGGCGGGCAAAATGGCTGAGATTAGAATTGAAACAAAGCCAGTCGTAATTGGATGGGATCAAGGTTACGACCACTCCTATTTAGTATTTGTGGACGATGATGGTTTCGAAACTACCATACGAGCTGGCGTAACTTACGGTATACCTCCGTATGGACCCTTGGATGTCAAGGTGGGGGCGGCACTTGCCGACACGTTGGACGCTCGAGATATAAGTGAGCGCGAAGCGCGCGGATCGACCGTTATTTATCTTGGAGGCCGGGATGCCTTGGCCGTGTGGCAAAGCATGCTGCAAGCCGCTCAAACCATCCAGGACGAACCCCTTGGCTACGATCTTGAACCGACAGCACAAAATTCCAATTCCGTCGTTGCCGCAGTTCTGCAGCGCGTTGGTATTGAAATGTCGGACTATTTTCCGCTGACATCGGACCCTGATGAATTTCACTTGGGGTGGGACCACAGTCTCGAGCAGGTCGCGTACACAATAGTTAGCCCAAAGGCTGCAGATGGTTCTGAGATTGAAAGTGATGATATTCTATTCGGCGGTAAGCGTGATGACACTTTAATCGGTGGTCTCGGGGCAGACGAACTTATCGGCAGAGCCGGAAATGACAGCCTCTACGCATTTCTACAAGGTGCCGGCTACGAGTTGTTGTACGGCCCTGGCCCTGTTTCCGATGAAGTCCGCGATACACTGAAAGGTGGTGATGGGTTCGACGACTATTACATAGCTGAGCACTACAACGATTATGATGTCAGCTACGTGGAAGGTTTGAGTGACGCAAGCGGACTCGAGTATGACCAAATCGTATTGTTAGCGGACGTAGGGAACGCGGGCGGATATTCGCAGTCAATAGACTTTAGTATTTTTGACGATGTAGATGTGATTGATGATGCTGATCAGGCAGGCGCTCTATATTTTTACGATTTTGGATCTGACGAATACCTACACATTCATTTCACAAGTTCATATGGAAACATTGCCGGAGACACTGTTTATGCAACCGACCTCATGGGTGATTGGCAAAACGGTGTGGATAGCTATTTCATTGAAGGCATCGTTCATCAGGGCGATTTGTATATCTACAGGATTGACGACCGGTTTGAATACGCGGCGGGCATAAGTGCAGAGTGGATGGGCATAGATGCGGTTGCCGTGGTTAAGAACTACACACTCGGAGACCTTAGTCTGTGGGGGGACCTGGGTGATGGGCCTGGTCCAATTGACCCGGATCCCACAAATCCGGATTACACATTTCATCCAGACTTTCCCGATGTGGCCGATTACTCGCTTTCAGCCGAGGGTGTGACCCTCGATCTTGAAACCGACACAGCGACTGGCGGATCCGCAGAAGGCGATAATATCGTTGCGGCCAATCATGTGATTGGCTCAGCCTACGGTGATGCGCTGACCGGTGACAGTAACGACAACGACCTTGAAGGTGAAGGCGGCAATGACAATATTGACGGGGCAGGGGGCGACGACTGGATAAAGGCGGGTAGTGGTGAGGATGTCATCAATGGTGGAGCCGGTTCAGACATTATCCAGGGGAATGCCGGTCATGACCAACTGACCGGTGGTCTCGACCGGGACTTTCTTTTCGGTGGAAATGGAGATGACAGCTACTTCTACGCAGCGGGCGACGGAGATGACATAATCGAGGACGAGAGCGGTATCGACAGCCTGTTTTTGTCGGGCATTTTGCCAGCGGATATCACACTTACAAAGGTCGCCCCGGACACTTTGGAGATTTCTCACAACGGTGAGACTATCACCGTTGTTGGATACTTCACAGCTGAGACAACAATTGAGAATATTGTATTTGATGACGGAACAATCTGGGATGTAGCCTATGTGACGTCAGCCTATACGAACAATGCTCCTTCGATCGGGAATGAGATACCCAATAGTACATCGGCAGAGGAAACCGCGGTCAGTTTCGCGATTGCAGCTGACGCGTTCTCGGATATCGACGGAGACACACTGACGCTTACGGCATTGCTCTCCGGTGGGTCGAGCCTGCCGGCGTGGCTGTCATTCGATCCTTCGACACGCACGTTTTCCGGGACGCCGCCGCAGGACTTTAACGGCACTATGGGCGTAGTAGTCACTGCTTCAGACGGCATCTCGAGTGCCAGTGACGAGTTTTTTCTGACCATCACCGGCGTCAATGATGCTCCGGTGGTCGCCACGCCAATAGCTGACAAGCCTTCCCTAAAGAATACAGTAGTCAATTTTGTCGTCCCCGCTGATACGTTTTCAGATGTCGACGGCGACGTTCCGACATTGACCGCTACCCTATCCGACGATTCCACTCTTCCTGCATGGCTGACATTCGACAGCACTACTCAAACGTTCTCAGGTACGCCGCCGCTGGATTATGTCGGTTCTCTCGATGTAAAAGTGACGGCATCAGACGGC
>JAAEPA010000747.1 GCA_024222475.1 Gammaproteobacteria bacterium
CCTCTTGGTTAGATTGTCCTCCAACTTCCCTTGTAGTGGGGATAGTAGGAGTCCACTTCTTTTCGCTTTCTATCTCATCAGACGGCTATGCAGGGGGCGCGGAGGACGGGTTACACCCATCCACGATTACGGCCGACTGCGAAAAAAACCTTATGGAAACAAGGATCAAGCGATGGCGTGCGCAATTTATGAAATATCCGGGTTAGTTCTTACTTTTGCATCCCCGTGATTTGTACGCGCATGCAATGTCCTTTGGACCTGCATCTGCATCCACAGAGCAGGTTACATAGCCGTCCTTCTCGCTGTCCTGACCGGAACAGGAAATATACTTCCCGCCGGATCGTTCGGCAAAGTCACGAGCACCGGCTTCTGCTTTTAGCGCTTCTTCTTCATTCAGTGCGTATGGACCACCGCTACAAGAGGTAAGAACAAAGCCGAACGTCATGGCGCATACAACTACTTTTAGTTTCATACTTCTACCTTCTTTCTTTTGTTGATTAGACATCTTTCCCGACATTTTAGGCCGAGTATATTAAATTTTTCAGCATCACTGAGCATTCTAAAATTAAGAATTACGGCCCGCAACATTTCTTATACTTTTTTCCACTTCCACAAGGACAGGGGGCATTACGACCCGGTTTATTCCCTCCGACTTTCGGGAAATTCAACAGATTACCTTTCTCTGACTTTTCTTGTCTTTCTTGCTCCAAACTACGCCTCCCAGCCTCCTTGATCGCCTGATATTGCTGCTTCAGCTCGCCGATAATACCGGGATTTTCTTTCAGCCACGCAGAAAATACTCTTTTCGCCTCAAACAAGGAAATTTTCCAACATTCCTTGATAACCCAATTTCCCCTGAATGGAAGCCGAACAAGCATGCACTCTTCTATCGTGGTCGTCTCAATCTCTTTTTCATGGGTTATTCGAACAAATAACAGATGAGTTTCATTACAGTGGCACTTCGGGTTGGAGCAGTAGAGCGGATCCACTGCGTATTCGGTTCCATTGTCGTCAAAGATCGAGAAACAGGAGTACCCTCCTTCAGATATGCTTCTACCATTAGAGATGATATCAATGTAGGAGACTAGCGTGCCCGATCGAATATCGTCCGGAGGCAAACAAACGCTTTGTAAGCGCTTGGTCTTAAATTTGGCATCGTACCTATTGTAGAATTCGCGTTTTTCTTTATCGGGAAGTTCTTTCAGGAACTCTTGCGCCCAATGATTGACTTGTTCCTCTCTCTTCGGGGTATTCAGTTCCTCCCAGTTACGCAAATCCACTCGCAATTCAAATTTGAACGGATTGTCCCCAGTGATCTCCTTAAAAAGGAAATACAACTCATAACAATCACATTCCGGATTGGAGCAATAGCTAGGGGAAAGCGCATATGCAATGGAATGGTCAGAAAACTGGACCCGAAACTCTTCATCAATACGTTGTATCTTCATTGCTACCTTCAGTGATATAAACCGAATAGTGTAAGGAATGCGGTGGGGTACGAACCGCATCATTCGCCAAAGAGGCACTACCGATGCTATCTACCAAACAATCCTTTGGTACCCTTTAGGATGTTTTTCGCTCCACCCTTAACTGCACCTTCCTGTTCCTCCGAACCGCCCCGGCTGGTCTTGCCTGGCTCCACAGCCTGAGTGATCTCTTTGCCTAGCGCAGTAAGACAGGGGGCCTCATCCCGAGTGGCTGATGCTAGAAGTCTTTGACCAAGATAGGAGACCCCGCCAGTGGCTACCGCCGCGCCTATGGTCACACCCAATTTTACGGTTCCTTTGGCATCCGCGACCAATTTTGGTCCCGTGAGTGGGCCGGCGATACGAACTAACTCGGCGAGTTGTCCTGCATCGATTCCAATCCTTTTGCGCGCCTCGGGTTTGATTCCCAGGTCGAGTTTTTCTTCCTTCAAATCGATCCCGCCGCTGCCTACGACGCTCATCTTGTCGGTCTGAAAGGCAATGCCTCGGTCTATGACTGCAACACCATCCTTGACATCAAACCGAACCACCGCGCATTCCAACTGAGACGTACTCCCTTTCTTAGCGATAGGATTGATCTTATTGACCAGCTCGATCAGCAGATCACTGCCGAGCAGATTGATATGGGCCGAGTTAAGCTCTCCCTTACCAGTGTCCAAGACCAGGCGGCCGTCGAGCCCCGCCATGATACCCTTGACCGAAATACCCCGCCCCCTCAGCTTGATCGATACCTTTACTTTTCCGCCACGAATAAGCTTCTTGAACTGATATATCCTACCCAGCTCAATTCGATCACCCTTTATATTCGCGGCAACTACCGTGGTCTTGGATGAGGCATCGATCGCGATGTCAGCTCGCAGCTCACCGCCGGCGACATTCATCTTTACCGGCTTGATATTCAGTTTGCCGTTTCTCAGTTGCAAAGTCACATTCAGTTCATCCAGGATCAATGAGCGGGTATGAACCTTTTTGGAATTTAATGAAAAATCGATATTTAAGCGATGCAGGGGCTCCAATGACAAAGGCTCGGCAGAGAATAACTTATCAGCCTTTTTCTCAGCTTGAATTTTGAGCGGGGCCTTGAGATTTTGTGAGTCATCGGCCTCGAACACGGACAGATCCAGTAGGTTCGAACTAAACTTAGCCTTGATCAGCGGCCTTTTTCCTGAGGGACTCACGGATACCCTGCCATCGAGGTCACTGCCTCCGGCAAACCTGAGTTTCAAAGGTGCGATCTCCAGCTTGCCATTTTTTAATCTCAACCCTACATCGAGATCATTGATTGTCAATTTCGATGTATGCAACTCTTTGGCCTTCAGTGACAGGTCGGCATCCAGCAGGTTCAGCGGCTCTAGAGAAATAGGCTCGGTGGACGATGGCTTTTGCTGCGCCTTTGGCTGTTGTTGCTTGGTTTGCTTATCCGCACCGGATTCGAACACACCGAGATCAAGCTTGTTGGAGGCCAGCTGGGCCTTAACAAATGGGCGTTTCCCCTCCAAGCTCAAAAAAACGCTACCGCTGAGATCACTCGCTCCCACCTTGGCCACCAGATCGGCGAGGTCATAGCCCTTTTCGGTGTCGGACACGCGCATACTCAAGGCAATGGTGCCCAATGCCGGGAGTTCTGCATCGATGAGCTTGGAGAGGGTATTGAGTTGCGTGGCCTTTAGCCCGACGGCAAGCGCAATGCCCTTGGCCTCCATGGGCCGATCTATCCGCCCCTCAAGCGTGATGTCGACATCTCCCCCCACACCGTGCAATTGCATAGGAAATGGCTCATTGCTCAACAAGTCGTAGATCAACCCCGTGGTACCCTCGAGTTTGAACGGTACATCCTGGTAACGCAGCTCGACCGCCACAGCCCGCAGGTTATCGCCTTTGGGCTTGAAAGAAAACCGATCAAGGTTCCAGCTCATGCCCTCACCACTAACGCCATCACGATAACTCAAGCTGGCATTCTCTACCCGCAATTCCGCCACTTGTATTGGAAATCCTGGTTTTTCCTTTTCAGGTAATGGCTGTTGGGAAATCTGCTCCGTAGTACCCAACTCCCAATTACCCAATCCGTCCTTATTGGTTTCGAGAAGAATATCCGGTTCGATGAGTACAAAACGTTTGACTTGAAACTCACTACGGATCAAGGGAATCAACTTGATCTCGGCCTCCAGCCGGTTCACCGTGAGCATGTCCGGACGCGACCCCCAGGCGGCATTGGCAAATCGTGCGCTCTGAACGACCACCGTCGGCGACAGAGACACCTTGAGTTCCAGATTGCCTTCGAGCACCAGCTCTCGACCGGTTGCTTCCTTTACCTGTTCTGCGATCAGGCCCTTGTATTGATTGATATCGATGAAACTAACCGCAAC
Organism: Gammaproteobacteria bacterium; assembly: GCA_024222475.1. Lineage (GTDB taxonomy): Bacteria > Pseudomonadota > Gammaproteobacteria > JAAEPA01 > JAAEPA01 > JAAEPA01. Next base: position 3,854 of record JAAEPA010000747.1, read on the forward strand.
CAGGGCAGCGCCGATTAGCAGGCCCAATACGATAACAACGATGCCTGATATTTTTATTATTTTCATAAGGAGCCGCCTTCTACAATGCTGCAAAGGCGGCGTGCAATGGGTTCTGAAAACTCATTCGTCATGACCTAGGATTGAGCATCAACTTTGGCATGCCGGCGATAGGCACGCACGGCGCCCTTGAGAGTGTCGAAGACATACCTCTCCATTTGTCTCCGGCGATCCTTGGCCCACGCCTCGTTTGTGTTGATCCGTGTTCAAATCAGGTATTTTACTTCGGTTGCCGTACTCGCCAATTGGACCTATGCCGAGTAAATTTTCAGGTCGGCAAAGATGGTATGCTGTACGGTCGAATTATCATGGGTATAATACCTGGGAACCTGTCCGAGAATGGCGTTAGAGTCCCAGGAGTTTTCTTAGCATACCCTAAGCAATGAAACCAAATCAAAAAGATTGAAAAAGCATCATGAACTTTTGGGATTCCACCAACAGGCTCATAGGGCATGCATGACGGCTTAGAAAACTCGTAACTGTTCACAGGTATCGTCATGCCGGGATGACGGTATTTCCGTGTTTGCCATGAACGGTTCCGAAAACTCGAAATAACCACTAGAGATAACCCCAACGATGAATGACTCAAGAATTCAGACCGCCCCCAGCTGTGGGGACGACTACGATCCGGCTTCACTGCCCGTGGAGATGGCACTGGCGCGTATCGAATCGACCCTGGACCCCATCCGCGGATTTGAGAAGGTCGCCATCCGCAGCGCCCTGGGCCGGGTGCTTGCCCAGGACGTATCTTCCACTCTGAATGTGCCGGGCTACACCAATTCCGCCATGGACGGGTACGCCATCAACGGCGCACAAATCCCCTCCAAAGGTACTCGTGAGTTGCAGGTCATCGGTACCTCCTGGGCCGGCCGGCCCTTTCGGGACGAGATCGCTGAAGATACCTGTGCACGAATCATGACCGGCGCCGTGATGCCCCCAGGCACCGATACCGTAATCATGCAAGAACATGTTGAGGCCCAAGGCGAACACATCCGTTTTGACGCCAGCCACCATCCGGGGCAAAACGTGCGTCAGGCCGGTGAGGATATCGCCAAGGGTGAAGTCGTATTAACCAAGGGCAAATCTATAAGCCCTGCGGATATCGGCTTACTGGCCTCTCTCGGAACAGGAGAAGTACTGGTGCACCGTCGTCTGAGAGTGGCCTTTTTCTCTACCGGTGACGAACTGCGCGCCATTGGAGAACCCTTGGAAGAAGGCATGATCTATGACAGTAATCGCTACACCCTCCATGGCATGCTCACCCGGCTTGGTGCCGACGTCATCGACATGGGGGTGATCAAAGACGTTCGCGAGGACACCTTGGAGGCCTTTGCCGATGCAGCCAACTGTGCCGATGTCATTATCACCTCTGGAGGGGTGTCGGTCGGAGAGGCCGATTATGTAAAAGAGACCCTGGACAAGGTGGGCAAGGTCAATTTCTGGAAGGTCGCCATGAAACCCGGCCGTCCGCTCGCCTTTGGCCGTGTCAACGATGCCTATTTTTTTGGGCTGCCGGGTAACCCGGTCTCGGTAATGATCACGTTTTATATCTTTGTGCAACCGGCACTGCGCAAACTCTCAGGCGAATCGAAGACCGAAAACCTGACCCTCAACGTCCCTTGCCTCTCGACTCTACGTAAAAGGTCGGGTAGAGTTGAATTTCAGCGCGGCATTCTAGAACGAAATGACAAGGGCCAACACCAGGTGCGCAAGACTGGGGCACAGGGCTCGGGAATCCTGCACTCGATGACCAAGGCCAACTGTCTGATCGTCTTGCCGCTAGCAAGCTCTGGAGTGGAACCAGGTACCGAGGTCGAAGTGATACCTTTTCAGGGACTGGTATAAGAAGTTTCTTTAAAAGCTCTCAGTTGGCACGGATACGGTACATTATATCAAGCGCCAGATTTAGTGATATCTCAGCGAAATTACTCGACCCGTCCAATAAACATAACAATTCACAAAATAGCATTAGGTATAAATCCGGGAGTTAGCGCGGTAACCACCAAATAAAAACATCTTGAATCAGGAGGAGATCACCATGTCGAAATCGACAGTAACCGTCACCGATAACAGAACCGGTAAATCTGTTGATCTGCCCATTAAAGATCCCACGCTGGGCATATCCGTCGTAGATATCGGTAAGCTGTTCAAAGAAATTGGCTATTTCACCTACGATCCGGGTTTTGTGGCCACCGCCAGTTGCAAAAGCGCCATCACCTATCTCGACGGCGCCAAAGGCGAACTATCATATAGGGGCTACCCCATCGAGCAACTCGCCGAGCATTGCAGTTTCTTGGAAGTCTGCTACCTATTGCTGCACAGCGAACTGCCCAACACGCAACAACTATCAGAGTTTGAGCACATCATCTCTCACCATACGATGCTCAATAAAAGTCTGCGTAAATTCTTCGACGGTTTTAATTACGATGCCCATCCGATGGCCATGATGACTGGGGTTATCGGCTCGCTGTCAGCCTTTTACCACGACACCTTAGACATCAATGATCCTGAGCAGCGCATCATCACGGCGCACCGGTTGATCGCAAAAATGCCCACCATTGCTGCGGCATGCTATAAGCACAATGTGGGTCAGCCGAGCATATATCCCCAGAATAATCTCAGCTATTGCGGCAATCTGTTGCACATGATGTTCAGTGTGCCATGCGAAGAGTATGAAGTCGATCCTGTCGCTAAAAAGGCGCTTGATCTGCTGTTCATCTTACATGCGGATCATGAGCAGAACGCCTCCACTTCCACCGTGCGCCTCGCAGG
>JAAEPA010000748.1 GCA_024222475.1 Gammaproteobacteria bacterium
ACCCGCGCTGACAAATCCCACTAACATCACCGTGGTTACCGAAGAAGATTGGATAACCGCCGTCACGAAGGCCCCGGTCAATAGACCGATGATCCGATTGCTGGTGAGTTTGGCCAGGATGGTCTTCATCCCGTCGCCGGCTACGAACTTCAACGCCTCGGACATCTGCTCCATACCGTAAAGAAACAGTGCCAGACCTCCAAGTAGCTTCATGGCCATGGCTATCCAATCCAGCTGAGTCTGCCCTCCAGCCGAAGCGGCGAAAGCAGGGCCAGCCGCCAATCCTATGATGGCCGCAGCGGCCACCAGCACAGGCAATCCCCTCCAGCTGCCTGGGTTGTCATCTTGAGAGTTTGGGGAATTCATTTTTGCTCCTCATGTTTTGTGAAAGAAAGGCTGGTAGTCATGCAAATCGCGGTCGCCTGATCCTTCCGGACCCGTGCGGTCGGCAAAACCTCCACCAACCCATATTAAATTCAGTTGGATAGCACGCCTGAAACGACTCTCCTGTTAGAGATCGGGCAGACCCGTCTCAGAAGTACCGGGCCTGAACTTCATTCGCCGGATTACTGGACTCTCTACCCATATCTTTGCTGCGACTTTTGGATATTTTTTTTTCGCGCCGTGCCCAGTTCGTTAACCAGAAAGGATGGCACAGGCCGAGCAGTACCAGCAGGGCAAGCGTCACCAGTCCGACGACACCATAGGCCGTATAGGCACCCAGGTAAGCCGCCATGAGCAGCATCGCAAGAACAGAGCGCACTAACATGTTTTTTGGAATGAACAAGCCCTTTTTGTGCCGCACAGTATTGCGTACCTTTGCTGACTCTTTGCGGTAAAGCTCCTTTCTTAGCTGAACATTTGTACTAATACGTTGATTCATGATCAATTGCCTATTCTTTAGTTTGGAAAATGTTGGTTTGTCCTGGGAGACGATTACGCTGGAACCTCCTGCGTGAAAATCGCCTCCTACTCCCAAGTAATTGCATAAGTTGAGCCAACGAGGGCCATATTTTATTAATCGTTTTTTTTCAACGACTTATAAGTTAATGATAGAAAAATATAGGGGTCTTGGGGGGTGTAACGAAATAGGGGGAAATTACATCTGAGGGAATCAGAAAAGAGATAAAAAACTATTTTTCATGAAGTTAGATATTAAATCTCAAAGCTGGACAGACCTTTAAAAGGTTACACCCCCCTGCGCCGGGAGTGTAGCTGATGGTGAAAGATTATTTGATCATGTTCGGGAATCAGTTAAAGGTGTGTTGTACACTATTTTGTTATCTTCAACTGATCTAGCCCGGTAGAAAAGGATGCTTACAACATCGACTAAAATACTAATCGGCAGAATCCGTCTTCAGGCGGGACAGGCGGCGATTGAGTGCCGGGCGGGAAATCCCAAGCAGGGCTGCGGCGATGCCTTGGTTGCCTTTCGCTCGTCTCAGCGCTTCTGTCACCAGCTCGGTCTCGGCCTCCTTCAAGGTAGGAAAAGGTGCTCCCTCAGGAACGATCAGGGGATGCGTCTCGGTGCCATGTTCCTTTTTGGCTAATCTGGCCGGGATTCGTTGTTTCTGTATGACCCCCCTGAAACTCTCCATGGACAAGACAGGGCCTGAGCGATGCTGGGCGACCGCATCGTACACCATTGCCCGTAGTTCTCGCACATTGCCGGGAAAATGATGGTTGGCAAGCAGCGTCAGGAGTTCCGAGGGCGGAGTTGGCGCCGGTTTTTTCATCGAGTGAGCGGCTTGTTCGATGAAATGGCCCAGCAGCAGCGGGATGTCTTCCTTGCGCTCCCTCAGCGGTGGGACTTCGATCTGGTGGACCGAGAGACGAAAGTACAGATCCGAGCGAAACTGCCCTTGCGACATCTGAGCCCGCAGGTCTTGATGGGTGGCGCAGAGGATGCGGATATCGCTGTTTTTTGGTACATCAGAACCGAGCGGGTAATAAGACTGTTCCTGAAGCAGGCGCAGTAACTTCACCTGAGAGGTGATGGTCAGATCACCGATCTCGTCCAAAAACAAAGTACCGGCTGCAGCCTGGGCAACCAACCCTTCCCGCGCTTGATCGGCGCCGGTGAATGCCCCCTTCCTGTGCCCGAACAAGGTATCGGAGAACAGGGCATCGTCGGCACCCGCAACATTGAGCTGAACCAGCTTGCCAGGGCAAGCACTCAGGCGATGGGCCGCCTCCGCAAGCAGCCCTTTACCCACTCCCGTCTCCCCAATGATCAGGATCGGCTCGTTGGAAAAGGCAATGGCTTCCATGTATTGGAATAGACTGCGCATCTTCCTGTTAGCCGTCATAATAGAAGAAAAAACATCTGGATGATCAAGTCGATCGGAGAGTAAAGACCGCTTCATGGCCCCCAACTGCTGGCGCAAAGCGCGTACTTCCAGGACTCGCTTCACACAAGAAGTGTAGCGGCTCTCTTCCACCGGCTTCACCAAATAATCAAATGCCCCTTCTTTCATACAAGCCACCGCGGTTTCCACTTCCTGGGAGGCCGTCATGACAATAACCGGGATTTCCGGATATTGTTGCACGATCTCGGGGAGCAGCTGGTTACCCGTGACATAGGGCATGAACAGATCAAGGACAATGGCCGCCACTCTGTGCCGAGCCAGATAGGGCATCAGTTCACGGCTGTCTTCAAGTGTCTCGACGTTCCTGACGCCAACACTGTGCAACAGCATCTTTGAACTCAACAGCACGGATGCCTCGTCGTCGACCAGTAACACGGGCAATGTATTTAAAGATTGCAAAGACATCTTCGTAGCCTCCTTTAAGACTATGACTTTACCGGCAGCTTGATCGTCACCGTGGTCCCCTTGCCCAGCTCGCTTTCGAATTTCATCCATCCCTTGTGCCGTTTCAGGATGGTCGCGGAAATCGATAGCCCTAATCCTAGTCCTCCCGAAGCCGTTTTAGTGGTAAAAAAGGGCTTTGTCAGGTCTTGTAGCTGTTGCTCATCGATTCCTGAACCCTGATCTTGCACCTCTACCAAGATACGGTTTTTACTGGCATCGTAGGTGGCACGAACCCGCACCCCGGCATGCCGATCCGGCAATGATTGTAGGGCGTTCAGGATGACATTGATGAATACCTGCTCTAACTCCTGGGAGTTTCCCTTCACTACGGGCAAACCCTCCTTGATCTTTAGACGAAAGGCGTCAGTATACTTCTGAATCTTATTACTCAGGATCATCGCGGATTCCTCAAGCACCGCCTGCACGTCCACCTCACCGTCGAATTCACTGGCATCCTGCCTGGACAGGTGCTTCAGGTTTTCCACGATGCGCTTGATCCGTTTCGAGTTCTTACCAATATCCACGAGCAGCCGAGGTAGTGTTTCGCGCGCCTCCGCAAAGGACAATCCACCAAGGGAAAAGTCACCGTTTTCTCGATAATAGTCCTCCAGTATCAACGTGGCGTCCGTCCATACCCGGGTGAATAGTGATGCGTTGAACCCGATGGCATTATTCGGATTATTGATTTCATGGGCAACACCGGCGGCAAGCACGCCGATGGTGGCCAAACGTGCAGTGCGCATCATCTGCCCATGTAGCGCGGTGATTTCGGTCACATTGGTGGCCACAACCATGGCGGTGGTGACCTCGTCGGCTACCGTGACCGGGACCACTCTTACCTCCCACCAACTACCCTCCGATGTTGAGTAGCGCAGGTGACGTACCTTGCCCATTCTGAATACTTTTTTCAGATGTCGACGATAAAGACGGCGAAAATCATGTGGCAATAGTACAGCGGAATCCCGGCCAACGGCCTTCTCTGCCAACAATCCTGGTATGGAGCGGTTTATCATCAGAATCCGGCCTTTGCCGTCAATGGTCATGATGATATCGGGAGAATAGTTGAAAAGGGTGCGCATCTTGACTTCCGATTCCTGCAGCGCTTTATCCGCCAACCAGCGTTCAGTGATGTCTTCCGCGACACCAACGATCCGAAACACCTCGCCAGTTTCATCTCGTACTGGAAATTCGCTTTCTCTTATCCAACGTACGGTCCCATCTGGCTGGATAATTCGATAGACCACCTCCACATCGGTCTCTCCCTGGCGAACCCGATCGAGCGCGACCGAGCGTTCTTGCCGATCTTCCTGATGGATCACCTCGGTGAAGGCCTCCGTATGGGTATACAGACGCTCGCAAGAATCTCCCCACAAGGATTCATACGCGGGACTTACGTACAGAAACTGGTCGGTTTCAAGGTCCAGAGCCCAGAACACGTCGTCTACCGTCTCGGTCATTTGCCAGAACAGTTCTTCGCGTTCCCTGAGCACTCGCTCCATGATGATTCGTTCGAGCAATCTTTGTTTATTAACGCTGAGATAGAGCGTAACTAGGGTCGTGAACAACAGACCTACCCCAAGCACGACCCAGTGACTCTGCTGAAAGGCAATCGCGCTTCTGAATTGATCGGTGGGTGCACACGTTATGGACCATGTCCGGTCGGCCACTTCGAATACTTCCTTATAACGTGGCCCACTCTGCCTGGCCCAGTCCTGCGGTTGTTGGAAGTCTGGCGATTCATCTTGCCTGCTTAGGCGACTGGCATAGAAATCCATCAATCGGGGGCCATCGGGAACCGATTCATCATGGATCATAAACTCGACGCCACGTGGCTCTAGCAGCGCTACCGAGGCCTCAGCCAGATCATCTAGGCGAAAAACGCCAACGGCATAACCCACTAGATCCTTAGGGTACTGCCCCTGGGTGGCCATTGGTTCGACCCTATCGTAAATAGGCAGACAGGCGAAAAACCCATGACGATTGACTGAATCCTGCAACAGCTCAACCCGCTCACTAACGGCCATCTTGCCGCTTTCGCGGGCCCGCTCCAAAGTCTCCCTATAGACCTGTATCGATGCCAAGTCCAAACCCCGATACAGATTCTCTTCCTGAGGCTCTACGTAATGCACGGGATGGTAATGGTCTCGCCGACCCGCAGACACCATGCGACCATCAGCGGTCTTTTCAAGTATCGGGAAGCTGCCCTGGCCGTTTTCCCTCAATATCTCATAGGACGAACGTTGTTCATGTGGCACATTCGGAACCCACATAAGGGCCTGGATCCCACGGTAACGGTTCATCACCGAATGTGCGAACAGCTGGAATTCATCCTCCCGAACGTCTTGCGAAAAGCGATATAGATCCCGAATGGCCTCCACGGCGTTTAGACCGTTTTTTATGCCCTGTTTAAAGGTGCCGATGCGATTGTGAGCAACCCACTCAAACTCTAATGACCTGTGGACTTGCAACACGTGTTCCACAACCCACAGGGTAGCACCCGTGAGAACGACTCCCAGGCATGCCACCAACCAAATGGCGGTATGCGCTTTAACTAAGGAGATGAGGGTAGAGTCGGTATTCTCGGGGATGGTCATCATTGGAACTCGTTAACTCTACACGGGGAATAGAAGATATAGGCGCCCCCCTTTCACAAGAATCGAGGGCTCCCATCAATGATGGCTACCTCTAAGTGGTAAGCTATACCACTTAAACCAAAGGTAAAATGGAGGCGTCTATGAAACGGAATATAATTTACGTAGGCCTTGATGTCGATGATACAAAGTACCACGGTTCGGCATTGAATAAAAACACCGGTGAAGTCGTTGATTTTAAGTGCCGGCCAACGATGAAGGGCCTGCTCGGTTAGCTTGTTAACCTAGGCAGACATTTTCCAAGATGCCCGCTCAGGTTGTGTTATGAAGCGTCCTATATTAGCTATGACCGTTTGTGTTAAGGGTTGTCAGATGCTTGCCCGCAGCAGCAGGCCTGTCAGTGCCCGCGATCGCTCAGCGGGCGGCCCGAAAGGCGCGCACCTGGGGTGGGTCAGGTAATCCCAATTCCTAGGCGAATCATTTCGTCCCCTGATGTGAACTCCGGACTAGCGCTGCTACAGGCGTTTAGGAGAAGCGTAAGGCTGTTCAACCTGTTCTTCAACATGAAAGGTGTTCTCCACGTAGCCGAACTTTTCTTGAAGCTCTTTGTTATAGACTGAAGTTTCACCGATTATCCCCCCCACCATCTCAAGCTACCATGCGCAGTAGGCGGGAGATGAAAGGAATTTTAGGG
>JAAEPA010000749.1 GCA_024222475.1 Gammaproteobacteria bacterium
AAACTTGAATGCGGCCAATCCATAACCCGATTCACCCACCCGTGTTTAACCGTATTCCAATGGATATAAAAAGTAGCTTGCTCCTTCGAGCTTTGCCCTGAGTATTTTGTCATCTCTCGATCGATGCGGTTCGCAAAGCTCACCGCATCCTACGGTTTTTTCCTAACATTCTGCTGCGAAAACCCTATTTGGGCTAAAATCCTAACTGGGTTTAAACCGTGCCCTGAGCGCTCAGTATAAATTTCATCCCTGCGAAGTGTAAAAGATTAAAAGCGCTAAGGGTGAGTCCTCAGGAGACGAAAGCCCAGAGAGCGGGCGCGACCGTGTGGTACGAAGTCGTAGTAGCGATTCGCAGCGCGAACGTCAGCCTGGAAGTTGAGCCAGCCACCGCCCCGATTCACGCGAGTGGCGCCTGAACTCGGACCCTTTGGATTGTTCTTGGGACTGTTGCGGTAATAGTTTTCATCGTACCAATCACTCACCCATTCCCAAGCATTGCCGCTCATATCATACAAGCCCAACCCATTTGAGGCCTTACCCCCCACTGGATGATGCCCTCTTTTCCAATTTTCACCGTGCCATGCCACTTGATACACATCATTGCCACCACAGTATTTCTCCTTCTTGCCCCCACTGCGGCAGGCATACTCCCATTCCGCTTCGGTGGGCAATCGAAAGCGTCCGTGTCCTTTGAAATTTAGCTTTTTAATGAATCTTTGCACGTCGTTCCAGGAGACCGTCTCTACAGGATGATCGTTTCCCTTTTTAAACTTCGAGGGATTCTTCCCCATAACCTGTTTCCATTGCCCCTGTGCCACCTCGTACTTGCCCATCCAGAACCCATCCACGCAGACCTCATGCACCGGTTTTTCATCTGATTCTCCTTCGTTGCTTCCCATCCGAAAACACCCCTCCGGCACCCATACGAATTCCATTCCCGTCACCGGATCTCGCCACTCATCCTTGTGCTGAAGTTTCTCGGCTTCTCTAGGCGGTGTTACCACAGAAGTGACAGATGGCTCTAGCCTCGCCCGCAGCACCTCCTTGGCACCTGAGCGCAAATCAATCCGCCGCTCCCAGTCCCCATACCCCTCCTTGGTCACGGTGATCCGATATTCCCCCGGTGGCAGATCCAGATCCAGACGGGTGCTACCCTTGTACTGACCATTCACATAGACCTTGTCCTGATTCACATTGGAGCGTACCGTCAGCCTGGCCAATGCCGGGGCGATGGGCTCTAAGCTAAACACCGGTTGCACCCACTGCCCATGGCGGATCGTGACCCACTGGGTCTGCGCCTGATGATCCTTGGCCGTGACCTTGACCTGCACCCTACCCGCAGGCAGATTGGAGAGGTTCAGGGGTCGCCGGCGTGAGGCCGTGCCCACCGGACGGCCATTGACCGTGACCTGGGCCTGCGCCACGGTCACATTGACCTGCAGGTGTCCGAGGAATCTGACCGGAGGTGGAGGGATGATACCTGGACCAGGTGGAGGTGGCGGGCCACCCGGTAGAAAGAAGACGAAATCTCCCTGAGCCAGACGGTATTCCTTGATCTTGCCATACTGGGGGCTCTGTTGTTCGTATTTAGGCACTTCCTGGGCCAGGTAGACACCGAGTTCCGTCCCGGTCACATAGCCGTCTCGGTTCAGATCGCCCTTGCCCTCGCGCAGGGCGTCCACGAAGGCTGGGGTGAAGGTGCTGCGG
>JAAEPA010000750.1 GCA_024222475.1 Gammaproteobacteria bacterium
GGCGCAGCCGGCAACTTGTGAGTGTTGTGGCCCGGCTGGATTGAAATCCTTGGTGGGTATTCCAGTGTTGAAGTAATGCGCCTGTGAAGTCAAATCGCCATGGATATCCTGGTTGACGTATAACAGACTCTGATGCGGGCCAAAGACTTTGTACAGGCTGAATGTGTAGCCGTCGACGCCAAGCGCCTTGAGATCGGAAATATGGTGCGGTGCATAGGCGACCGCATCGATAAAAACGCGTGCACCACTACCGGTTTTGATGGTTTTGACGATTTCGGTGACCGGATTTGCGGTACCGATGACGTTCGAGCAGTGCGTGAAATATACCCATCGAGTATTGTCACGCAGCAGCGGGAAGAGCGACTCTATATTCAATAATCCGCTGTCGGGCTCGACCTCCCACTGGTGGATAGTGACGCCTTTTTCGAGGGCCTTGCGTCGCCACACTCCGCTGTTCGCCTCGTGGTCCTGGTTGGTGACGATAATTTCGTCTCCGGGCTTCCACAATTCACCCATGGCTTGTGCCATGACATAGGTATTCATTGA
>JAAEPA010000751.1 GCA_024222475.1 Gammaproteobacteria bacterium
ACGGCCTTTGCTTTAACTCCTTAAATTTGTTAAATACCCTAATCGCCGTACGTCCCTTCACGATCCCCACATAATCAGATACTGAAATCTTCGGCGGAATCATGACTAGAAGGTGAATATGATCCACCTGCACATTTAGCTCCATTACCTCACATTTCTTCTGCTCTGAGAATGCTCTAATACATCTCTCTACTTCCGTCGCCACCTTTCCCGCAAGTATCCGGAATCGGTACTTTGGCACCCAAACAATGTGGTACTGACAATGCCAGAGCGTATGTGATAGCTTTTTGAATCGGCTCATTGCTTTTCTCCTGTTTCGTCGTTGTGGGGACAACGCAAACAGGTGTAGCAATGAGTCGTTCAACTGGCAAAGCCGTTGAACTCTGACCACGCCCAAAGGACGTGGTTTTCTTCACTATCAATAAATCGACGATAAGCTGATATCGCTCTACTCCTGTGCCCTGAAAACTGGTTCAGCAGCCATTCCGTATCCAGCCACTGCGGCGCCTCGGTAACACCGATAGTAGCGGGATAGCTGCTCCAAGACCACGCTTCAAGTTTCGCTACCATCCCTGCTCGCAGCGGATTCAATACCACATAGCGCGTCAGTTCCAGGAGGTAGCTGTCTTTCTGTACGAGGATCGCTTTATAGCGCCCCTGAAACAAGTGACCGACCTCACCATG
>JAAEPA010000752.1 GCA_024222475.1 Gammaproteobacteria bacterium
ATATGATCGATAATCTCCTGATAGGTCAGATTCGTCCAACGGACCTGCTCTTGCATCGGATCCCCAGCCGTGTAATTCTCTAGAACCATCAGGAATATCTCGTCAATCTCCTTGATTGTCTCTAAGGCGCGTTTCCTGCCGGCGCCTGGTTTTCGAATTCGATCCTCGGGACTCGCTCCCTCTAACTCATCCAACTCGGCTAATCCAGGACCGATCGTCTTAGCATCGCATCCCAACACACCGCAAAGATAACTGATCCCACCATAGGGCAGCTTTCTTGCCTCTAAAGCCGCATAGCGCCTTTTATCCTTTTCTGAAAGACTCGTATAAAACGCTCTCATTTGCTGTTCATAGGCTGCGTTGTAAGGGTTAAGCATTTCGCATCAGGCACCGTTTAATGAAAATATTTCCGATTGCTCAAACCTTGCAATTATACTCAATATAACGCCGTACTTGTGGAAGTTATTTAATTCGCATTCCTTATCGCCATCGGCCCCCACCCTGGCCGCATTGGCTTAATCGCTGGTGTTGCCGCCAAGCCGGGCGCAACCGCAAAGCAATCTGTTCGGCTGATTCACCGTACAACCCCGCCATGGTTTAAGAAATTACGAGCATCGCGGTCGCGGCAAGGCCCCGACTTGTTTGCCGGTGGGAAATTCGTTTTCTTCCTGGGAAAAATCTCGGTAGAAAGTGGAATTAGCCGACTATCTTCTTCATGCACTTAAACCTGTAACCGAATTCGCACAGGCATTTAATGCCAACAGAATACTTAAGACCCCTTAACTAAACCTTAGTTTCATTGTTTTCTAGGAGTCTGTCGGACTTAGGACGGTCTACTGCGGAAAAGCCGAATTTGGACAGAATTTCCAATCCTTTTCGTTACACGCTACGGCTATTCGCCTCAAACGGCCGAAAAATCTGTCCCAAACCGTCTTTCCCTCGCTACGATCACCTAAGTCCAGCAGACTCCTAGATATTCC
>JAAEPA010000753.1 GCA_024222475.1 Gammaproteobacteria bacterium
GCTGCCTTTGATGCGGTACGCACCTGGGGTCAAACAGTATTGACCAACAAGAATGCCAGTGACTTAATGGCCCTGGCTGTAAAACATGCAATTGTTGAGCAGGGTGTCGCCCATTTGATTCTACCTAACGAGGTGCAAGAGGCTCCGGCCCTGGACCCGAGACCTGAGACCCCCAAACATGGCCGCATCTCCACCATTGAAATCACCCCTCCGGAAGCCGAATTAAATGAAGCCGTAGAACTGATTAACACTGCCCAACGTCCGTCTATTATTGTGGGACATGGAGCTCGCTATCACCGCGAGGAGATCATTGAATTTGCCGAGAGAATCGATGCGGCTGTAATTACAACCTTCAAAGGCAAGGGCCTCATCTCGGACCATCACCCTCTGGGCTGCGGCGTCCTGGGGCGCAGCGGCACACCGGTGGGCAGCAGCATGATGGGGCGCAGTGATTTGCTGATTGTATAGGGCGCATCCTTTTCGAATCACACCGGCATCTAACTCAAAAAGAAAACCATTCACGTCGATATCGA
>JAAEPA010000754.1 GCA_024222475.1 Gammaproteobacteria bacterium
GTCATTCCGGCAGGGAAGCTGGAATCCAGAGACCATGGATGGCAAAGCTGGCAGCTTTTATGGAAGTCGGATTTCTATCAGCGGGCGACGGGTTACACCCGTTTGCTATTCGATGAAAACAACACGTTCAGGATGACAAGGAGTTAGGTCTTGAGAGAAATGTAATGATCGGAAAAAAGTGAATTCATTCTGCGTTACTGAAGGACTATCTAAGCAGGTATAATCCGAGTAAAGGGAAGCTATCCAGGTTTATTGCGTTAATCGGTTGTGGGAAAGGTTCAAAATCAGCTATGAGTGCTCAAGTTATTCCAGTTATCGTGGAACAACATGCCGAGGAGGCCGCCTTTCTATGGAGTTTGCGTGATGCGGCCGTACATGCGCCACATTATTCCCTTAAAGACCTCTCGGGACTTGATGATCGGGTCGAAGCCCATTTGGATGGATTGAGGATTGCAGGTGATGAGGGTTGGAGCTTCTGTGAGCAGGGGCTGGCCTGGGAAGAAGCCGGGGAGGTTTTCGCTGCTGCCGTGTTGGCGTTTGAGAGTGGTGATGGTAAGCGGATTGAGGCCGTAATCAATACTGGCTGTACCAATAGGGGGGCCTTTCGTGGTTTGATATCGTCGCTTGGCTGGTTACCGAAAAATCTTGCCATAGATTGGATACGACGTTTGTTGACAGCAAACGCGCTGGTGCATCGATTACTTGGCGTTGCCGGCTGTGCAATCAACCGATACGATCCTGGCCAGGCCTTACTTGAAGCCCTGAACGATCCAGATCAAGTTTTACAATCTCGTGCACTTCGGACGATCGGTGAGTTGAAGCGCCGAGATCTGATGCCATTGTTACGCCAACGGTACCAGTCAAAGGACGATGTTATTCGATTCTGGTCATGTTGGTCGGGACTTTTGATTGGAGATCGCTCGGCATTGCAACCAGTAAGTGCTTTCATCTATAGGGATACGCCTTTCCGCGAGCGTGCGATGCAGCTTGCGTTGAGAGTCATGGACGCGCAAAACGCACAAAACCTGTTCAAGAGCATGGTTGGTAACAATGAGCTGCACAGATTGGTGTTGATTGGGGTTGGAATACAAGGTGTCCCCCTCTATATCCCATCGTTGATAAACAAGATGAAGGTCCCGGAGCTTGCCCGCGTTGCGGGCGAGGCCTTCAGTATGATTACGGGTGTGGATCTGGCCTATGAAGATCTTGAGGGGGAATGGCCGAAAGGCTTCGAGGTTGGCCCGAGTGAAAATCCTGAAGATGAGGACGTGACCTTAGACCCCGATGAAGATCTTCCCTGGCCTAATCCCAGTCTTATCCATGATTGGTGGAAGAAGAACGAAGGGCGTTTCAGAATAGGGACACGTTATCTGTGCGGTCAACCGATAACTATAGAGACTTGTCAACGTGCGCTAAGCAGCGGATTTCAGCGGCAACGCATGGCGGCCTCATTGGAGTTGGCGTTGATGCGACCAGAGGAACCCCTCTTTGAGGTTTGTGCACCTGGTTTCAGACAGCTACGCTGGCTTGGTGCTAGGAGTTGATCTATCACTCCTTTCTTGGGAATATGTATATCCTAATCTTATCAAATCTTATTGTTACAGAGGTCGTTCTGTCAGGTGGGGTTTTTAAAATGGCACGCCATATAGCGTGGTCTATTTTTTGATAAGCTCCAATGATACCAAAATAGCGGGTATTCGGATTTAGTTCTTTAATCAATTTTTTTTTCTCGCCTGGCAAAATCATCATTTCACGTTTTGCCTTAAGAGCAGGTCCCAAGAGTCGGGTATCCTCGTCGTATAAAGAAAAAAAGCGTGCCGCTTTAAACTCAGCAATATCGGAAAGCTCGTAAGTCCTGACTAGCAAAGGGGAAGGATTTCCTGAATCATCTGGATTAAGAAATATAGAGGCCTCAATAATCGCGTCTATTTTTGGTGGCTCGGGCGGTTTGATTTTTATATCTTTAACATCTTTATCCCCAAATAAAGAGCACCCTGAGACAAGAGTTATCCATATACAGGACCATAGGGGTAGGCTGATTGATTTGTGTATGTCCATTAATTCCTCCCATTGCATTTGGTGCAAATCGTCGCCCACGCTCCCTGGGAGGCTGATCTGAATAGAAAAAGCCAGAAGAAGTAGGCTCTCTACGAAATCAAAGAACAGAGAAGTTAGCGACCAAACTAATGCCAGCAGATAGACCTAGATCAGGTATTAACCCTAACACATACCGCGGATTATAGCCGTACCCCGAAGCCCTGTTCCCTTTTCTGATGATCACGTCCCTTGAATGCGGTCATAATAGCGGGCCCGGTAGAGCAGGCGTTTGTTGGCTGGGTTGTCATTGTCCTTGAAACCCCTGCGGTCATGGAGGACATTATTACTGACCAGCCCCCATCCTGCCTGCAATGTGGCACGATGGATATGTTCTGATTCGCCATTGAGTAGATCTTCCAACCAGGCCACGGCCTGCTTTACCGTGGGATCATCCTTCCAGAGCACATTCCTTTTGCGCATGGTGTAACGCATGTGCAGATGGCCGTCGGCGGCAATCATGAATACCGGACCGATCCGATCCGGACGCAACTCCTCCCCATTCACCACATGTTTGGGAATGAGCATGGCATCCTCCTGCATCAAGGCACGGACATGGTCCGGATTGGCCTCACGCATCAATAGATAAGCGATCTCATGATCCATGACGGCGTTCTCTCCACCTGCCATGGCAGGGCGAACACAGTGCAAAATCAGGCCATGGTCCTGCAGATCGAGTCGATTGTAGTAGCCATCGGTATGCCAGTGGATGGTTTTATTGGAATAGGGGATATAGGGGGTATGCAGTTCATCATCCTGAACCGTAATGGCGGTCACTGCATCTTGCTCTGCTCCCCGATTGTGATCGAGGTTGAGCAAACCAAAACGGCATCCTATCCCACGTGGAATATGGGTTCCGGCAGTCGCACCGAGCTTACTGACATAAATCGCCATATTGGCCTTTCGACAGCGCTTTAGAATTTCGCCATGCTCCGCATGATTCAGCGTTCGCGGATCATCAATCTCGACGACCAGCTCCTCGAGCTTCGTGGGGGCCTGTTCAAGTTTCTGGTCGCGCCATTGACTATAGGCGGAATCATTGCCAAGATCGAACGGACTAAGGTTTTGCATACTGAATCTCCAATTTGAAATAGCGAAAGTTTACGACGTATCCCTTGCAGTGATCGGACAGACTCCTAGAATATTCCCATCACGAATAAGTTTTAGCATGCCGATTTCGCCCCAAGGCGGCGTTGGAATGCGAAATCCATAGTATTGACTATGACTTATGCGTTCTGCCTTGTCCTAAGTCAAAATCGACACACTTCGCACTTCCGAAAACCCATCCGTGACGGGTATGTCTGCGGTGGAAATAGAAAAGCTTTCTGAATTGCCCGGTCTAGTAGTGAATGA
>JAAEPA010000755.1 GCA_024222475.1 Gammaproteobacteria bacterium
CGTATCTCCCTGGTATCTGACCGTTAGAGTGTAGGTAACATCTACGCCGAACAGGCTGGTTCCATCGCCGATATCACATATTCCTCCCGAGAAAGTGATGGTGTGATCGCCCTTTGGCAACCTGTTGAGCATGACCCAGAATCCGTCTGCCACAGTTTTACGATCCCCTTCGTACCTAAGCGTGGGCGATTGAGTACGAACAATAGGAGTCGAGAACACCGCCGGTTTCCCATCAACTTTGATTTGAAGATCACAAGCGACGGAATTGAGGGATCCGGGCGGCTCTTCGCTGAATAAACTGTCTGCTATTTCCCGTTTTTCCTTAACGGTGCACTCGCTATTCGCGCACGAATCATCTGGATTGAATATAGTGGCGTTCACTAACGGGATGAACAAACGAACCCGCTTGGGCAAGGGTTTGTCGCATGTGCGTTCAAACGGGCCGCTACCGTTACTGCCCCCGAGGAACCAAACCTTGCCTCGTTGACCTACTGAACAGTCAACGAGACCTTGCCCAAAAGCAAAATCTGGATAATTGGCTTCTTGCCATCGCCACCATTTTACGGACCACTCACCATAAGTTTTACCAAGAATTTTCGCCCCACTTGCGGCCAAGGCGGGTTGTACCGCCACAAGGGCAAAGCTCGCGACTAGGGCGAGCATTGCACGATGGATGATAACTGGAAATGCTTTCTTCATTGCTAGATTCCCCCAAGATATAGAATATTTTACTCCGTGCAACGTAATACGCATAGTTCGGGTGGTTCGGTCAATCGCCCACCTTTAATATTAGTGTAGCATCTCGATGCGCTTAGATGAGCAGAAAAGCCTATTTCCTTGACCCGAGTCAAATTAACACTACATATTATGGGTTTATTGCCTGTGCACGTATACAAGTGGCATAGGCACCATTAGGGAGGTATAGGGTCACGCCTCAGAAAGAGCACAGGGACAGAAAAAGCGCAGGGGCAGTCCTCGCATTGTTGCATCGGTCAAATGGACCGATTTTTCGATAGCGGAATGTTACAATGCCAGAACTGTCCCCATGGGACCACAGGTCAATTGATAGAATGCAAAATCAATTACTTACGCATTAATGCAAGCATCTCGTATAGATATGCCGAAAGACGGATAGTAGGAATATTACAATCAGAAATTACTGAAAATTAAATTCAGGCCAGGTGATATCAGCCGCCATGACGATGAGGAATATGATGAATGACCTAGCTGAATCTCGGCAACAAATTCGAATGCGCTGGGAGAAGGGATCTCGGTATTACGAGATTTATTTGCGTCCAGATCTTTGGGGGCAATGGTTGCTGACTCAGACCTGGGGACGGATTGGTACACCTCTGGGCCAGGTGAGGCATACCTCCTGCGAGTCCTACCAGGAGGGGTGCCAGAAGGTGGCTGACATCTATGCTAGGAAGGAGAAGAAGGGTTATTTACCGATTACAGGCATATAACCCGGATGTTTCATAAATTACACACGCCCTCGCTTGATCCTTGTGGAAACAAATCTCTACGCGATCATCGCGCAAATTCATGAAAAATCCGGGATATTACGGCTCACCCAATGAGAACCAAGCAGTCACATCTAGTTAATTCCCTCCTAAGTATGCTATTTAAATAACTTTCCCAACAGGCTTGTCTTATCGTCTGTATTCGGCGTTGCGACAACAGTGATATAGCTGGGCTATGCGCTTGTTATCGCCCCTTGAATACGATTGAGCATGCGGCGCCAGTTAGGGAAGTTATTCAATCCGCATTTCTAACGGTATAAACCTGATTTTCACATCCCTGGAATTCGGGGTATTTTGCCCAGCTTGGAGTTGCGGCAATACCAGCCCCAGCCTTTCTTGAGCCAATGACCGACAATCGGCATGGGGATCATCATGTTTCTTTTATCGTCCCGATAAACGAAGGCAGCGCCGTCGCCACTATCCATCACACACAGAATGTTGAGATGTTCAATATAGCCTTTTTTATCTTTCACACCGTTCTCATTTGCCAGAATATTGTGTGCTGTATTTCTGGCCATCACCTCGGCAACATGACCTTGCTTAGCTCGCCAATCAGGACCTTCAATGTGGGCGGCATCCCCAGCCACATAAACATTGTCAAGACCTTCGACTTCACAATAGTCGTTGATTTTTACAAATCCGGCGTCTGTTAACGGAAGATCAGAATCTTGAAGTACGGGGTGCCCGGCATTCGCCGGAATGAACATCGTAAAATCGCTATCCAGCTTGCTTTTATCTTCAAAAATAATACTGTCTTCGCAAAATGTTTTGATCTTTTTACCAAAGTGTTTTTTAATCACCAGCCTGTTAAATAACTTGTCCATCATCTTCATGGAAGATTCACCCATCCTGGCTCCGGGTTTAGCCATAGGCGCGAAGAAATTCAGTTGATAGTTTTCTCTGATGCCTTTTTTCTTCAGGGTATTGTGAACATTGAATATAAGCTCAAAGGCAGGGCCTCCACGGACCCCGGTGGAATCTTTCGGATTACCCCCAAACCCCATCGCAATCTTGCCACTTCCCTTGCTAATCAGCGCGTCGATTTTATCACGCATTTCCAGGCTGCCTTCCGGTTTACCGCAGATGGTGAACGTGTGTTCAATCCCGGGGTGTCTCATCTTTCCTGCGCCGAGAGCGATAACCAAGTAGTCGTAGTCGCCGAGCTCCTGGTTTTTGCAGACGACTCTATGCTCAGTGGTATTGATGGTAACGACCTCATCCTTGATCCAGCTGAATCTATGCGTCTGTTGCAGGTCTGCCATCGGAATGCAAACATCTTTAAATTCGGTTTCGCGCACTGGCACCCAGATCGAGGTGGGATAGATGAACATGTATTCCCGATCAGTCACCAAACTAACTTCAAAATTCTCTTTCCTTAAAAAAATAGCCGTTTCAACTCCAGCGAATCCTCCGCCAAGTACCAGTACTTTTTTCATTCATCACCTGAAATTGTAGATATTTCCATTGCAGATAGGTTTTTCCGGGCAAATAGCTCGCTTGGTAGGTGGAACTACAACACCACAGGGGGCATTTACCGGAAAAACCTATCCGCAATAGGGCTGCTATTGAGAATCAGTGGCTTGGGTCACCTGCTTATTTTGACCTGGAATTGGATATTCAGCGATCCATGCTGAAAAAGGGAAGGGTTTCGTTTCAGTGTTATAGGTCAAAAACATCAGAATATTGTAGATGTACCATGATAGTTGCCCCCCGAATTTACATAACTGGCGATTGCTGCTTCTTGTAAATAGATTCAGGACAACCTGGAAAAGCACAATCGCGCCAAACACTATCTCTGCAAATCCGTACACAAATACAAAAATAAGCATATACAGAATACGGGTCCAGGTATTGGAATTTTTGAGATTGACTTTAGTTTCTGGGTTCATAGTTGTGAGTAACTTTCGAATGCAGCATCTTGGCGAATGGGTTTTTGTGTTTGCGCCGGCGTTTGTGCCGCCTAAGACCGGTATTCAGCCAACTCGATTACCGGCCCGTTCGTTCGATTTCTTCGCATTGGCCTGATTTCGCACCGACGCTCCGAGTTGATCCGGTTAAGTTGTCGAGCTGATCATCCCTTTGCTCGGTCCTGCTCGCTGCGCTTGCGGAAAAAAGCCGGGCCGTAGTGATATGACATTATATTTGGGTATATCTCGTGCTCTACAAAAAATTCGTAGATTGCCTGCCTGCTACCTGCCCACGTTGCATAATCATCAAATATGACGTAGCCACCATCAATCACACGATCATACAACAATTCGAGTGTATGCTTGGTGGGTTCGTAGAGATCAACATCAATCCTCAAGAGCACAATTTTTTCTATCGAGGCCGCCGGTATCGTGTCCTCGATAAAGCCCGGAGCAATGATAACATCCGCCGCCATCCGGCGGGATATGCTTTTGACATCCTCGGCCCGTGCACGAAATGCACCTTTCTGGTCCCTCCATATCGCTTGACCGCCCAGCCCATGAACGCCACACATCCACCTTTCCAGCACCCAATCTCTACTATGTCTCCTTCGAGATTCTGCTTTTCAATATCACGGATAAAGTCATGCACCTGACAAAGATTAGGGTAGCCCAACATCGTGTATGAGAACACTTTTCGTATATGGGGGTACAGCAATAATTTTTGAGGGTATTTGACAAAGAACCATTTACGGTGCTTCAACAGATGTGATATCGGACCTCGTGGCATATTACCTCTTTTCAAAGTGGAACAAGTTTCTCGTAATGGCGAACTATTGGAAAAATGTGGAAGCCCTGTCTAATCCACAAGCCCTGAAGTTGTTTAAAGACCTTCCTGAATTAGACACGCTTTGACAGCGAGGAGCTCGAATATGGAGTTTAAGCTAATTTGATATAAAAGCTGGGATATAGTACCCTGCCATCGCTCGATTCGAGCCCCTCACCTTCAGAAGCTGTTTTAATACCCCCCTCAGTTGGCGCGATACTGCGTTATAAATCGGCTCAAAATGCTCATTTACCATCATGTAAACTGCGCTTTACTCCGGACATCCTGCCCTATGCCCCTTGCGGGGCCAGCCTTACTGTTTAAAATCGCTTCCGGTGATTTTGTCTCCCTGATTTATGCCTTGTCTCGCGCCCACCTGAGAAATTTTAAAACAACTTCTCAGTCATAAATGTCCGGCCGTATCCCCCAAGGGTTTATCGATGAACTGCTCACACGGATTGATATCGTAGAGTTGATCGACGGTTATGTCCCGCTAAAGAAACGAGGCCGAGAACATATGGCCTGTTGCCCTTTTCATAGCGAGAAGACTCCCTCTTTCACCGTGAGTTCGCAAAAGCAGTTTTATCACTGCTTTGGCTGCGGAGCTCATGGTACGGCAATTGGGTTTTTAATGGACTATGACCATCTGGAATTTGTCGAGGCTATCGAATTGTTGGCGCAAAATTTGGGGCTGGAGGTGCCCAGGGAGGGTGCAGCGGCTACCAGGCAGTATGATGGCGATGACTATGCCTTGCTGGGTAAGGCCGCGGAGTTCTATAAAAAGGCCTTACGTAATCATCCCCCCGCGGTAGATTACCTAAAGGGTCGGGGGTTAACCGGCCAGATCGCTAAGGATTACGCCCTTGGCTATGCACCCGCGGCTTGGGATGCGTTAATCCGGCATTTACAGGACTCTGCAACAGCGGAGCGACTTTGCCGCATCGGCCTGGTGATAAAGACGGATGACGGTCGATACTACGACCGCTTTCGAGACCGCATTATGTTCCCGATCAGGGATCGGCGGGGACGGGTGATCGGGTTTGGAGCCCGGCTGCTGGGGCAAGGGACGCCAAAATATCTGAATTCTCCGGAAACGCCGTTGTTTCATAAGGGGCGTTCCCTGTATGGCTGGTTTGAGGTACGCAAGGCTCAGGCAAAGCACGATAGCGTGCTCGTGGTCGAGGGCTATATGGATGTTGTGGCGTTAGCGCAATACGGGGTCTGCAATGCCGTGGCGACCCTGGGAACGGCGACAACTCGAGAGCATATTCAGCAAATCTACAGAAATGTCCATGAGATTGTATTTTGTTTCGATGGTGATAGGGCGGGGCGCTCGGCGGCGTGGCGGGCCGCGGAGAATCTATTGCCGGAGTTTCGCGACGGTCTGCAAGCTCGTTTTGTTTTCTTGCCTGAAGGAGAGGATCCGGATAGCTTAATTCGTAAAGAGGGTCAGCAGGGCTGGTCGGATCGACATTCCCGTGCGTTGACCTTCGACGCCTATCTGCTTGGGCAACTGCAGCAAGAACTACAAATCGTTGGTGCCGGAGGACGGGCTCAGTTGGCAGAGCGGGCTAAACCGATGCTGCGACAGTTACCTGAGGGGGTGTTCAAAAGCCGATTTGCCGATGAACTTTCCAAGTTGGTCATGGTGTCTTCAGCAAAGCTGATCAGGATGGTGGGGGCGGAAAATGCAGCATCTACAAAAGTAGAGGAGAACCGGTTACATGTACATCGCAATCCCGTGCGTATGGCTATTGCCGCCTTACTCCATCAACCCCAATTGGCGCTTGAGGCGGATTCTTCGGAGCGACTCAGTACACTTGAATTGCCAGGGATATCTCTTTTAGTAGAGGTCATTGAAATTATTCGATCTAACCCCCATTTAAGTCCTGCATCATTGGTTGAACGCTATCGGGACAGCAAAAATTATCAACATTTACTAAAATTGATGCAATGGAGGCCGCTAGATATTGAAAGTGGTAATTTGCAACCGCTTTTTTTAGATGTGATGGCGGTGCTGGAGAGGAAGCAGCTGGATCAGCAAACGGATAGGCTTTTGCAAAAGGCAAGACAGGGTGGATTGACCATGCATGAAAAGTGCGAGCTACGCAGGCTTCTTCATGACAGCTCGGATGATCGGAAGTTGCAAGATCCCGTACATCCTGATTCTTAACCCGGATGTTTCATCAATTGCACAGGCCCTCGCTTGATCCTTCTTCCCACAATAAATTTTGCCTAGTCGACCGTAATCGTGGATATGCCGCTCCTTCGCACAAATCCGCCGGGAGCGGATTTGAACAGCTTTGCCGGCCCGGAGGGCGCAAGGCAGGATGCCTGGAGTAAAATTTCTTGTGAAAACAAATCGCTACGTGATCATCGCGCAAACTCATGAAATATCCGGGTTAAGTCGAGATATAATTCGGCTCTATGTGCTTTGTAGATAAAACTTATGTTACACTAGGCCGTTTGGCCTGATGCGCCTCGACCGATTAAATTGGGTATCCGCCTATGGATCAAGAGCAACAATCTAAGCTGAAACAACTGATCGCCAAAGGTAAGGAGCAGGGTTTTCTTACCTATGCCGAAGTCAACGACCATCTGCCGGACGGCATCGTCGATCCTGAACAGATCGAAGATATCATCAGCATGATCAATGACATGGGCATTACGGTGCACGAACAAGCGCCGGATGTCGATAGTCTGTTACTAACGGATAAAACCGCTACCGACGAGGATGCGGCGGAAGAGGCCGCGGCGGCACTGGCCAGTGTTGACAGCGAATTTGGTCGCACGACAGATCCTGTGCGTATGTATATGCGTGAGATGGGCACGGTTAATCTGTTGACTCGGGAAGGCGAAATTGAGATCGCTAAACGAATAGAGGAGGGCCTGCGGCAAGTGCTATTTGCCCTAGCCCATTATGCGGGTTCAGGGTACATTCTACTCAACCACTATGACAAGGTACTGTCGGGGTCGCTACGACTGACCGATATGATTTCCGGATTTGCTGATCCGGAAGCCGACCAAAAAATAGATACACCCTCCCGGCCTCAAACAGCCAAAGACAATGGCAAGGGAGGGAGCGAGGAGAAGGATAGTGACGATGAAGAAGAAGTAGATACTGGGCCGGATTGGGAACAGGCTCGCAAACTCTTTGAAAGCTTTCGTATGCTCTACGAAAAGGCGATATCGCAGGAGGTCATAGATTCAGGTAATGCCTCCGCGGCCAGAGAAGAGCTGGCAACAGCCTTTATGGAGTTCAAGTTGATGCCCCGTCTGATCGAACGGTTAATCAACGATTTGCGCCGGTTGGTTGAACGTATCCGTAGTCAAGAACGGTGCGTTATGAACCTGTGCATCAATGTTGCACGTATGCCGCGTAGAGAATTCATCGAGACCTTCCCTGAAAATGAGACCAACCGCGAATGGATCGACGGGCGTCTGGCAACTGGGCGTAAATATACCGAAATATTAGGAAATTACCGGGTCGACATCATTCGAGCGCAAGAAAAACTCATTGCCATCACACGGGAGACCGGCTATACCATCGGTGAGATCAAGGATATTAACCGCCGCATGTCGATAGGCGAGGCCAAGGCTAGACGGGCTAAGAAAGAGATGGTGGAGGCTAATCTGCGTTTAGTGATCTCGATCGCGAAAAAATATACCAACCGAGGCCTTCAGTTTCTCGATCTAATCCAGGAAGGTAATATTGGTCTAATGAAGGCGGTGGATAAGTTTGAATACCGTCGTGGCTACAAGTTTTCCACCTATGCCACATGGTGGATCCGCCAGGCAATTACCCGTTCTATCGCCGATCAGGCGCGAACCATTCGTATCCCGGTTCACATGATCGAGACTATCAACAAGCTGAATCGTATCTCCCGCAAGATGCTCCAGGAGATGGGTCGCGAGGCGACCCCAGAAGAGCTGGCAGACCGAATGGAAATGCCGGAAGATAAGGTTCGAAAGGTACTCAAAATCGCCAAAGAACCGATCTCCATGGAAACTCCTATCGGTGATGACGAAGACTCGCATCTGGGCGATTTCATTGAGGATGGTAATATTGAATCTCCAGTTGAGTCTGCGACCGGCGTAGGGCTGGGTGAGTCAACTCGGGATATCCTGTCTTCGTTGACTCCGCGGGAGGCCAAGGTTTTACGAATGCGTTTCGGCATCGACATGAATACCGATCATACCCTGGAGGAAGTTGGTAAACAGTTCGATGTTACTCGGGAGCGTATCCGTCAGATCGAAGCCAAGGCCCTGCGCAAA
Organism: Gammaproteobacteria bacterium; assembly: GCA_024222475.1. Classification (GTDB taxonomy): domain Bacteria; phylum Pseudomonadota; class Gammaproteobacteria; order JAAEPA01; family JAAEPA01; genus JAAEPA01. The sequence continues at coordinate 8,532 of JAAEPA010000755.1, forward strand.
TTACGCCACCCCAGCCGCTCAGAACAGCTTCGAAGTTTTCTTGATCTGGATTAGAATAATACCTAAATCCTGCAAGCACGGTTACTTGCGGGATTTAGGTATTATGTCTGCAGCAGATAGGTAATTATCCAGGTTAGGAGTAATAAATACGCCGTATTCCTCTTACAGTAGTATATTTCGTTGTAAGATGGTTTGTACGGCAAGATCCGTTTTAGGGCCTGTAGCTCAGTTGGTTAGAGCAGGGGACTCATAATCCCTTGGTCGTAGGTTCGAGTCCTACCGGGCCCACCAATAAAATCAAAGGGTTACGAAGTTTTATAACCCTTTTTTATTCTTAGATGTGCCAGATTTGTGCCTTCAATCCGACTTGCCGCATGGCTAAGATGATCGCTTGCTAGATGAGCATAACGGAGAACCATCTCGTAGGACGACCATCCCCCAAGTTCCATCAATTCCTGCAAGCTAGTTCCTCTTTGTACATGCCAGGATGCCCAAGTATGCCTTAGATCATGCCAGCGAAAGTCCCTGATACCGGATTTAGCTAGTGCCCGCTTCCAGGCTTTTGTCGAGCAGCATTTCACGGGTTTTTCACGATAAGTAAATACGTATAACGGATTTCGTCCTAGCCGACGTCTCAATACTTTCAGAGCATCTTGATTTAGTGGGACAGAGAATGCTTTTTGGGTCTTCGCCTCGTCATGGTGGATCCATGCCACGTGCCTCTGCATGTCGATCTGATCCCAACGAAGAAACGAGGCGTTCCGTTGCCTTAACCCGGTTGCTAACGTGAATTCGGCCAAATCAGCAAGGTGAGGTGGAAGTGCTGCGATTAGGTGCCTTGCCTCTTCATAGGTGATCCAGCGAACCCTTCGGTTAGATACCTTATAAAGTCGAACCGTCGGTATAAGGTAAATCCATTCCCAGTCATCTCTGGACCTTCGCAAAATCGCTCTCACCAGCGCTAAATAGCGATTTGCCGTCGATGAACTGGTTTCCCGTGCTTTGGTTTCTGCAATGGTTTCTATTACCTCCCGGGTGACCTGCGTCAAAGTGAGATGACCCAGGTACGGATCTAACCAGCGAAGCTTTTCTTTGTCCCGTTCATGGTCGGCTTTATGACTCGTTTCCTTTAGCCATCTGACGACTGCTTCCTGCCAGGTTCTATCTGGTTTATCCCCTAGTTTTTGTATTTTCCAGTACTTTACCTTCAATCGATCGTGAAATTCTTGCGCCTGGGTTCGGTCTTGAGTCCCAGTAGATTCGCGTATTCGCTTTCCGTTGGGCGCTGTGAACCGGATCCACCAGGTGTTGCCGCGCTTGTAGAGTGACATAAACTAACCTCCTTACAGCCACTCTGCGACACTTGCCCACCATCAGAGTACAGTGAGCGCAGATAAGCTGCAAGGTCACATTCCAGAAAAACCCACCGTTTACCAGGCTTTGCTCCTTTGATGATCCCTGCTTTGGCCTTTTGCCTTAGGACTGCTGGCGACATCATTAGAAATGCCGCTGCTTCTTCAAGAGTGAGCGTCTTATATCTCTCGTTCACTGTATTTCCCCCTTTAATCAGGGGCTTCGAATTTGCGAGGTTCTGGTGTTGTTTTTCTGCTCCATTGTTTGTTTCCTTACAGTCAGTGCGAAACAACCCATTTATGCTAAAAGTAATCCCCTATGACGCTTAGTGGGTATTTAAGTAAGTGCAGAGCGTACTTCCTTGTTAAACCGGTTAACGGTCCATGCCTCGACAGGCAAGTGCATAGCGATAGCGGAGAAGGTGAGGAGGTCTTGTCATGAGTAGTGATGGTCTTTTGCAATGGGTGCCTTATAAGTGTTTTTGCTATTTGCTTATATTAGCTGCGATGCGAGTAGGAATGTTCTTGGAAAGCGCATATGTTAATCGCGGCTTTCTGTCTTGACA
>JAAEPA010000756.1 GCA_024222475.1 Gammaproteobacteria bacterium
ACTTCCCTATCTGACTTGCCTTATCGCTCGTATTCGGCGTTGCGGCAACAGTTACATAGCGAGGCTATGCGCCTGTTGCCGCGCCTTGAATACAAACGATCATGCGGCGCCAGTTAGGGGAGTTATTTAATTCGCATTCCTAAGGTGCCGGTTAAACTCCGTCGAAGGAAATGTTGATGTTGATAAAGATCATTGTAGTACTGTTATTTATAATCGTATTGGTCAGTCTATCTTCCGGACTGGTATTTATGGTTAAAGACAAGGGACAGACCCATCGCAACGTTAAGGCGTTGACCTTGCGCGTAGGGCTTTCGATACTTGCTTTTGTCTTGTTAATGAGTGCCTATTACGCCGGGTTGATCCAACCTCATGGCTTGGTTCCATAATTATTTTATACTTTGTTTGCTCAAAAAAAAGGCGCTGCTCATGAGCAGCGCCTTTTTTTTTGAGGACCTCTCAGAACCAGTAAACGAAAATAAACAGACCCAGCCAGACCACATCAACGAAATGCCAATACCAGGCTACGGCCTCGAAAGCAAAGTGACGTTCCGCGGTGAAGTGACCCTTGATAGAGCGAAACAGGATGATGATCAGCATCAGAGTACCGAGAGTCACATGCAGGCCGTGAAATCCGGTGAGCATGAAAAAGGTTGAGCCATAGATCCCGGAGCCCAAGGTAAGATTTAGCTCGGTATAGGCCTGCCCATACTCATGGGCCTGGAAGTACAGGAATAAAATACCCAGGGCCACGGTGGCGAACAGGCCGAGGATTAGCTGGCCACGCTTATTCTCTTTTATTCCCCAATGGGCCCAGGTGACGGTGACACCACTGGATAGCAGGATCAGGGTATTGAGCGCGGGGACACCCCAGGCCCCTATCAGTCCGTAATCTCCACCGATGTTGCCGGGGCCATTGGCGTCGCTCGGCCATATTCCCTCATATCCTTGATAGAGAATGGAGTTGGTGATGGCGCCAATACCTTCCCCGTTGAGCCAGGCCAGGTCGAGCTGGCGGGCGTAGAATAGGGCCCCGAAGAAGCAGGCGAAGAACATTACCTCCGAGAAGATGAACCAACTCATTCCCCAGCGATAGGAACGATCGACCTGTTCATTAAAGGTGCCGGACTCGCTTTCCTTGATGACCGTGCCAAACCAGCCGAACAGCATGATCACCAAGGCGACGGCGCCGATGATCATCGAGGTAGACCCGATACTCGATCCGTTGAGAGAGAGTGCAAACCCTCCGAGTAAGAAAAACAGTCCAATGGAGCCGAGGATCGGCCAATGGGTGCCATGAGGTACATAATAATCGCTGGAAGCGTGTGCCATACTGGTTATCCCCTAGTAGATTCTAAAATAGGTAAGATATTGATAATGACCTAGATCCTGCAAGTGATCGCACTCACATAGCGCAAGCTATTGATTCGTATAGCGATATTTTCTCCCTCGGGAATCACAATAAGGATTCCACTCGGTCTCAAATTCGCTCTACAAATCAATATATTACACTCTATAAGCACGATCACCTGCAGGATCTAGGTCGAGTTATTTCATTGCCGTTTGAGTAACGTCGAAGAAGGTGTAGGAAAGCGACACGGTCTTGACATGCTCGGGCAGCCTGGGATTGATTACGAAACGAAGCGGCATGTCTCGGCCTTCACCGGCCTCAAAGGTCTGGTTGGTAAAGCAGAAACACTCCGTCTTGCTGAAGTGTGCCGCGGCCTCGTGAGGTGCTACTGAAGGCACGGCCTGACCCACCATCCTTTTGTTCGACTTGTTTTTGGCATAAAAACTGGTGCCGTAAACCTTGCCGGGATGCACTTGCATCTTGAAGACCTTGGGGCGAAATTCCAAATTGAGGTTCTGATTCAGGTTGGCAACCAGCTCAACCGTGATAGTACGGTTTTCATCCACCTCGAAACTTGCCGCCTTGTTGGTACTGAGTACCCCGGTTTTCCCGTTGATCCCCGTGATATTACAGATGACATCATAGATCGGCACCAGGGCGAAGCCAAAGCCGAACATGCCTATAACAATCAATACAAGCTTGAATAGCAGCCGCTTGTTTGCCTGCTGTTGCCGGTCCTGAGTCATTGGGATCCCATATAGATAT
>JAAEPA010000757.1 GCA_024222475.1 Gammaproteobacteria bacterium
AAATGTAGGCCTAACCCAGCTCCAGTTTTCAACCACCCTTGTGGCTTTCCACCTCTTCAGCCAGTTCTGCCATCTCTTCCGCCGCCTCAGCCATGTCCTCAGCGTCTTCTACCGCTTTCTCGGTAAGTACTGCAATTTCCTCGGAGCGGCTTTCAATCTCGGCAATCATTTCCGCCTCTTGTTCAGCGGCATCGGCAGCTTCCTCTGCCTTCTCCAGGGTCTCTTCTACCTTTTCTATCGCTTCCTTTTCGCCCTCTGGGACGTTCCCTTTCAGGGCCTGCGCCTCTTCATCCAGCTCTTCCGCTTCTTCGGCCGCTTCGGCTGACTCCTCTGCCTCTTCTACCGCTTTCTCATTGAGCTGTGCGGCCACCACTTGATCACTAGACTCAACTTGTGGCTCCGTATGTCCAGGTAGAGACTCAATTGCGGATACCTTATCTTGTAATGCCTCTAGCTTGCTATTGAGTTCTTGTATTTCTTTGCTGAGTACTTTGATGTGTAATTTAAGTTTTTTTGTCGCTTTTTTTCCCATGATCTACTCCTTAGAAAGTTCTTCTTATTAATTGGATGCGGTATTCACTGCTCCATTTCGCAATACTAAGACGATCTATCCAAATAAACGCCAGTACGGTGTGAGCATCTAAACATCATATCTTAACGCCTTCGGAAAAATATGAATTCAAATTAATTGTATCTCTTTGACAGTATCGCTGACTTGATTTCAATCAAATCTTCCATGGTGATGCCGTCACGATTCTCGATCCCAACAACACACAGCACCGCATCCGCCTTCAAGGCATCGATGTTCCTGAGCGCAAACAACCCTATAGCCGGAAATTCGGCAAATACCTGTCTGAGGCTGTAGATTTGAACGCCTGAGTTCGGCCATGAACTGCCGGTCGTAAGTCACGATCTGAACGGCTGGTTTCGCCCAGCGAGTCAGACGATGAGATAAGCTATGCGTTGTAGCCAGAGATTCTTTTGCCAAAGCAAAAGAAGTATCGGGTAGGTTTGTCTGCTTCATCGATGAGTTAGGCGTCATCCGAAAAAGCAGCCATAAGCGAATACGCCAGTGCGTTTGTATTTGGAACTAGACCCGCGTCAGTCCATGTCTTTTTTCCTCGATGGATTGGCTTGACCACAGGTCCATTCGAGCTGTAGCCAAAAGAGTAAATTGTACCAGTATCTGGATGTTCGACTAGTTTGTTTCGAACGATAGTGATTTCACGGCAATCGTACTTTCTCTTATTAATGATGACCTGGACTAGCTTGGTTATCCGAAAGGCGTTGTTGTAAAAACCCTCCAGCATCTGTTCCATGATCTTTTTTAGTTCATCACTTTGGTCAGAGTCATTTTCAGATCTACCTGCTACGTAAGCCCCCATAGTACTAGATTGATCTATTTTGACTGGGATTTCTGGATCTGCTCGTTTCAGTTTCAGCGACTGCGATGCCCCTTTGAAATCAAACGTAATTGTGCCCGTAGAATCGTCGAATCGAATCTTGGGTGATTCGGCATCCAACAGGGCATTGTTAATCTTCACAATACGGTTACTGTCATTCTCTAGCCGTTTGAGTCTGCGCTTTAGTTCGTTGGCAGCTTCTTGTTGCTCAGCTGATAGCTGGTCCCCCATCCGCTCAATATAGCGAACGACCGCCTTATATGCTGATCGTATATCTGGGCTTTGCGCTAGTGTATCGATGCCTACCATGATTCCTAATTATTAATGAATCCCATTTGTGTCTGATAATTCTGCCGTTTTCGTGTCTTGTATCCAGGCTTGCATCTTCGTAATCTTTTGAATGAACAGGGCTACCTAGGGAAAGTGCGCACTATCCATTGCCGGTATCTCGAACAGGAATTGAGCCAAGTATACCTTGAGTATGCATTGACACGGAAATACGCAAAATGCTTGCTCCAAAGCAGCCGCTCGGCTTGGGGACGCTAACCGTTGGCAGTGGGTCGAAAACTGCCGATCGTTTTATTTCACAGGGGTATTTAGTGGTGACGTTTTGGCTGTACGCGGTAAGTGGATTTGCCCCGAAATTGCCTTCAACTGATCTTAGCGTACGATTCTTTCCGTTTCGTGAGAGACGACCCCCCAGCCGCCGTATACCTCCGAGTTGCGGAATGCGTTCGGTCCGGCCAACCCGCCTCGCATCCCATGCCTGAATAGCCACCCAGGACAGCCACCTCGATCATCCCGGCCTTGAAGTCCTCGGACGTGAGTGCAACCGCAAGGTGAAAGAACGTAGGGATGCCAAACCAGGACAGGACCAGGTCACCAGACAAACCATGCCTTATAATCGCTTCCGTCATATCGATCGGTGAGGGAGGCTTTCCACACGGCTTGCCGGGGTAATACGGATGAAATCGAGTTTTCTCTGAAGTTCTCGGATCGTAGCAGCCCCGCCATAAGTGAGACCTGAACGAAGTCCGCCGATGATATTCGCGACGATCGCCTCTTCGTCTTCCCGGTATGGGACCTCAAGGCTGACGCCCTCGGCAGTTTTCCAATCTGCCATGCCTCCGTGAAAGTCATCCTGTGCCTCGCTGCTGGCCATCCCCCGGTAGGCCTTCATTTTTACTTTCCGTCCCTGTTTATCCTGGTGGGTAATCACCTGCCCGGGTGTGGGACGAGTTCCAGCCAACATGCTGCCGAGCATGACAAAATCGGCCCCGAAGGCAATCGCCTTGACGATATCGCCTGGATTACGGATACCGCCGTCCGCCACCACTGACCGGTCCACACGGGCACAATTCTTGATGGCTGTCAGGTTGGGGACGCCGAACCCGGTTTTAATCCGCGTGGTGCATACGGAACCACCACCAATCCCCACCTTGACAATATCGGCACTGAGCGAGGCCAGGTAGTCGGCACCAGCATAGGTGGCCACATTGCCGGCCATGATGCAGATATCCCTACCAAGTAAGCTGCGAATCCTTTTCAGGGTCTTGCCGATATAACGCGCATGGGCGTGGGCCACATCGAGGCAGAAAAACACCGCTCCAGCATCCCTCAAGGCCTCCGCTCGTTCCAAGTCGAATTTAGAACATCCGATCGAAACAAAAGCCTGCTCGTTGCAAGCCTTGAAGATTCTGACATTGTCACCGATGGACATAAATCGGTGAATGACACCGATACCCTTTCTGGCACCTATGAAGTTGACCATGGCATCTTCGGTGATGCTGTCCATGCTGGCTGTCATCACAGGCAGATCCAGGTGAAGCTTACCGGATTTGTCCGTCATGGAGATATCGACAACCTTGCGAGATTCCCAGTGATTGTAAGAGGGAACCAGCAATACGTCATCGTATGTTATGGCATCGGTCATGGACAGGGTCCTCCGTCGGTTGCCGTGTGCAAATGCAGGCCGTTTATAGCATCAGGGAGAGGTGGAGAGCAAGATACGAGGGGATTCGGGATAACACATGCCATCGGCCAGGACTTTCTGAAAATGCAATCCTCCCTCAGACAGATTTGTCCACCGTTCCCAGCTCGACCTCCACAATCTGGGTGTTGATGCCTGCGCCCAACTTTATATCCCAGGGACCTTCCTGGATCAGGTTATAGCGCCAGCGTCCCGCGACATCGTAAAGGCTGAGTGTCAGGAAATTTTCGATATCAATGAATATTTCCATGCTCACTTACCCAGTGGGTCTACGCCGCAACCTCCCGACGCTTCCACACCCAAAACACCGCCGGTATAACCACCAGGGTCAGCACGGTAGCACTCACCATACCCCCGACCATGGGGGCGGCAATGCGGCGCATCACCTCGGAGCCGGTTCCGCCACCCAGCATGATCGGCAGCAGGCCGGCGATAATGGCCGAAACGGTCATCATGATGGGGCGTACCCGCAGCAAGGCACCCTGGATAACCGCCTCGCGCACTTCGTGCCGGGTCAGGGCGCGACCCTGGGCCTGCGCCTGATCCCGCTGCTGTTTTAAGGCCTGGTTCAGATAGGTCAGCATCACCACACCGATCTCTATCGCCACCCCGCCCAGGGCAATGAAACCCACCCCCACGGCTACCGAGAAGTGATAATCAAGCAGGTAGAGCAGCCAGAACCCGCCGACCAGGGCCATGGGCAGGGTGCCCATGATGATCAGCACCTCGGTGATATTGCGTGAATTGAGATACAGCAACAGCACAATAATGACCAAAGTCAACGGTACCACGACCCGAAGCCGCTCCTTGGCACGCACCATGTATTCGAATTGCCCGGACCAATTGATGGAATATCCCGGCGGCAGATCCACTTGTTCACTGACCGTCTTTTGTGCATCGGCCACATAGGACCCCAGATCCCTACCGTCGATATCCACGAAGGTCCAGCCGTTGGGACGGGCATTTTCAGTCTTGATCATCGCCGGACCCGCGGTCACCCGGATATCCGCGACTTCGCCTAAGGGAATCCGCGCCCCGGTGGGTGTGATCACCGGTAGATTGCGCAGGGCCTGCGGTGAATCACGCAGATCGCGTGGGTAGCGCAGATTGATCGGATAGCGCTCCAAGCCCTCCAGACTGCGGGCCACATTCAGCCCACCTACCGCGGTGCGGATTACCTCTTGCACATCGGCGATGTTCAGCCCCAGACGAGAGGCCGCCACCCGATCGATGTTCACGGTGATATAGCGCCCACCGGCTACTCGCTCGGAAAAGGCGGACAGGGTGCCCGGAACCGACAATACGGCCTCCTCGACCCGCTCACCGATCTGCTGTATCACCTTTAGATCGGGACCGGCGACCTTGATGCCGACCGGGGTCTTGATGCCGGTGGCCAGCATGTCAATGCGGGTCTTGATGGGCATCACCCAGGCATTGGTCAACCCGGGGAACCGGACCAGTCGTTTGAGTTCCTGACGAATCTTCTCCGGGGTCATCCCGGCGCGCCACTGCGCCTGGGGCTTGAGCTGAATGGTGGTCTCGATCATGTTCAGGGGAGCGGGATCAGTAGCGGTGTCCGCGCGGCCGATCTTGCCGAACACGCTTTTCACCTCCGGCAGGGTACGGATCAGCTTATCGGTCTGCTGCAGCAATTCCTGGGCCTTGCCCACCGACAGACCGGGAAAGGTGGTCGGCATGTACATGATGTCGCCTTCATCCAGATCCGGCATAAACTCAGAGCCCAATCGACTCGCCGGCCATAAGCCCACGACCACGATCAGGACCGAGATGAACAAGATGGTCTTAGGCGCCTTGAGCACCACAGCGATGGCGGGTCGGTAAATAGCCACCAGCAGTCGGTTGACGGGATTTTTGTGCTCTGGAGTGATTCGCCCGCGAATGAATAAACCCATCAATACCGGGACCAGGGTGATCGACAAGCCGGCCGCGGCAGCCATGGCATAGGTCTTGGTAAAGGCCAAGGGGCTGAACAGCCGGCCCTCTTGGGCCTGCAGGGTAAACACCGGTAGAAAACTCAGGGTGATGATCATCAATGAAAAAAACAACGGTTGGCCCACCTCGGCGGCGGCCCGGTACATGATCTGCCAGCGATTGGCATCGGTCACTGCTTGGTGTTCCAGATGTTTGTGCACATTTTCGATCATCACGATGGCGGCATCCACCATGGCGCCGATGGCGATGGCGATCCCCCCCAGGGACATGATGTTGGCGTTGATACCCTGCTGATGCATGATAATGAAGGCCACCAGGATGCCCATGGGCAGGCTGATGATGACCACCAGGGCCGAGCGCATGTGGAACAGGAACACCACGCAGACCAGGGTAACCACCAGAAACTCTTCTATTAGCTTGAGGCTCAGGGTATCGACCGCCCGTTGTATCAGCGCCGAACGGTCATAGGTCTCGACGATCTCCACCCCCGGCGGTAAGCCTTTTTGCAATTCTTCCAGCTTGGCCTTGACGGCCTGGATAGTGGTCATGGCGTTCTCACCCCATCGCATCACCACGATCCCGCCGGTCACCTCACCTTCGCCATCGAGTTCGGCGATACCGCGGCGCATCTGCGGGCCTAGACGCAGCTCGGCGACATCCTTCAGCAGGATCGGAATCCCCTGTTCATTGACCCCCAGCGGGATACGGCGCAGATCATCCAAGGACTGGATGTAGCCCGTGGCTCGCACCATGTATTCGGCCTCGGCCATCTCGATGACTGACCCACCGACCTCCTGGTTAGCACGCTGGATGGCTTGGCGGATCTTGGACAAGGACAGCCCATAGGCGCGCAATCGATCAGGGTCCAGCACCACCTGGTATTGCTTGACCATGCCGCCTACGGTAGCAACCTCCGAGACCCCGGGTACAGTCTGCAGCTCGTATTTCAGAAACCAGTCCTGCAGGGATCTGAGCTGGGCCAGATCATTACCCCCCGAGCGGTCCACCAGGGCATACTCGTAGATCCAGCCCACCCCCGTGGCATCCGGCCCCAATGCCGGGCGCGCGGCCGCTGGTAATTGGCTGGCCACCTGACTGAGATATTCCAACACTCGAGTCCGCGCCCAATAGAGGTCGGTGCCGTCCTCAAAAATGACATAGACATAGGAATCACCGAAAAAAGAGTAGCCCCGCACACTGACTGCCTTGGGCACCGACAGCATGGCGGTACTCAAGGGATAAGTGACCTGGTCCTCGACCACTTGCGGGGCCTGACCCGCATAGTGGGTCTTGATGATGACTTGGACATCCGACAGGTCCGGGATGGCGTCCACCGGGGTGTTGTTGAGCGAATACAGACCCCAACCCATCAAGATTGCGGTCAATAGCAGTATCAACACCCGGTTGTGTACTGACCACTGAATAATACCGGCGATCATCGCTCACCCCCCTGGCCGGTGCCCTTCTCAGCTAGGCCCTGCCGCTCTTGGGTAGGGGCACTCATGCGCATCAGACTGGCCTTGAGACTCGCCTCCGAGTCGATTAGAAACTGTCCGGAAACCACCACCTCCTTACCCTCGGCCAGCCCCGAAATGATCTCTACAAACTCGCCCGACTCCAACCCCGCCACCACTTCACGCGCCTGATACCTGCCCTCACCCAGCGCCAGGATCACCCGCTGACGGGTACCCGTGCGGATCAGGGCTTCACGAGGGATATAAAGCACGCCCTGCTT
>JAAEPA010000758.1 GCA_024222475.1 Gammaproteobacteria bacterium
GCTATGCGCCTGTTACCGCGCCTTGAATACGAACGATCATTCGGCGCCAGTTAGGGAGGTTATTTCATTCGCATCCCTTACTATGCAACGATATTGGTATACACTTCGTTCTCTAATATTTTTGGTGACGGATAAAAAACCTTTGAGGCTAATCTATGGATAAATCGGGGATTAAATGGGATGGGATTCTGATTAGATTCGTTACAGCGTTATTTCTGGTATTCCTGAGTTACAATCCAAGCGGTTACTCGTATTTCCACTGGGTTCGAAATGCATTGCCGGACTATACCCCTTTGATGATATTCGCCGGGGTAGTTCTACTGATCCTTTGGGTGATCTTCTTACGCGCCACATTGCGCTCCCTTGGCCTCATTGGGCTGATTTTGACGTTTGCGTTCTTTGGTACATTGGTATGGTTATTGGTTGATTGGAAGCTGGTGCCGGTAGATAATGTCGAGGCGGTATCTTATATTGTGTTGGCCGTCCTTTCAGCTGTGCTGGCCATTGGCATGTCCTGGTCGCACATCCGTCGCCGCATTACCGGCCAAGTCGACGTGGATGACGTAGAGCCAGAGTAATTGGATTATTCCCATATCTCATGGGTATGAATGATGTTGTTAACCGCGCTTAAGATTATTACCATCATCGCCCTTATCGCAGAGGCTATCTGGTTTATATTCGAACCCGGGTTCGAACCGGCGATCACCGCCATCGTGATCATTGCAGCGATCATGAAGCTGTATTGGAACGAGATGAAGGAAAGACCTACCGATTCTGGGCCGATATCGACTGATCAGGTAACAATCAACTCAACTGCGGATGTGCCTGCTGCCCAGAATCAGCGCTGCTGACGGAATTGTCTCCGGACCTGCCAGTGTGCCCTATACCCGGGCGGCAGTTACACCGGCCCAGATTTCTCAGGGGCAGATCTGGTCGGTTTTATATCAAAAAAGGCGGACTATCGCGGGGCGAATTTCGCGGGAGCCAACCTTCAAGGGGCACATCTGAAGGGTTCGAACTTTGAAAATGCCAACTTCGAAGGCGCGAACCTCTCCAGGGTTAATTTCAAAGAGGCGAATCTCAAAGGTACGAATCTCGACGGCGCCGATCTTAGTGGCGCCTTTTTGATCAAGGCCGATATGACCGGTGCATCTATTAGAAATACCAAGTTCGCCGGAGCCGATACTAAAAAGGCCACCATGCCTGGACCTGTCTCAGTCATGCATCCTGCCGAGCGGGGAGCCGCAGGGGGGGTATCAAAATCGTCACACCACAAACAAGTTGAAAGTGATTAACCAACAAGCCATTCCTATGTTGTTAGGATAAATCAACGCCGGTTCACCGTATCAAAATTCAATGTTGGGCTCAATAAACATCTTGTCGGTGGTCCATAATGACTGATCTATAATCGAGCATTCTAACGGCTAGGCCATATCGGATGATGAAGATCGATCACGTAGGGGTGCTTGTGTCGACGGGGAAGGTGTCGGTGTGGATGGCAGTGCGGTTGCGGTCCCTCCCAGCCCTCGTGAGTGTGCTGATGATGCTCATCATGGACGTGTAGGTGTTCGTGCTCAAGCGCTAGATGCATATGTTCCACCTCGTTAGGATCATGTGCCGGCCATAAAGCCAGTGCAGCAGCCGTTGAGGTCAGGGTCAGCAGCGCTAGCATTGTGAAAGCGGCCGTTAACCCGAATGTAGTTCCCAGCAACCCGGCGAGTGGGTAGGCGAGCAGCCAGCAGGCATGCGACAAGGCAAATTGTGCCGCATAGACGGCCGGTCGATCTCCAGCATGTGCGGAACGCTTCAGAAGACGGCCTGCCGGAGTTTGAATTAGCGATGAGCCGGCACCAAGAACGAACCAGACGAGTAGTAGGGCAAGTAGACCGGGATTGGTCATGCCGAACAGGAGGCCGGTTCCCAGGACCACGCCGCCGGCGAGCATGAATAAGCGGTCAGGGAAGCGATCTAGGAAGCGGGGCAGCATCAGGGACACCAACATCGATCCCGCTCCGGCTGCAGCGAGTACAATGGCGGTGTCGCTTTCCGTACCCCCGAGATGATCGCGGACATAGACCACGGTGTTGACGATTATCATGGCCCCGGCGCTGGCAACTGCGAGCGAAAGAGCCAGTAGTCCGCGCAGTCTCGGGGTCTTTAAATAGACTCGTATACCGAAGCTCATGTTGCGCCATACGCCGAGTTCTCGCTGTTGTGGCTTGGGCGATGGCAAACGTACGGAAAAAACCAGCAGGGCCGAGATCAGAAAGGCCAGGGCATTGGTGCTGAATAAGGTATCGTAGCTCAGTACGGCGAGGGCGGCGGCAGCCAGCGTCGGGCTCAACAGGTTTTCGATATCATAGGCCAGCCGGGAAAGCGAAAGCGCACGCGTGTATTGTGCCTCGTTCGGTAGGATATCCGGTATCGTTGCCTGGAAGGTCGGTGTGAAGCCCGCCGAACAGGCATTCAGCAGGAAGATCAGCAGATAGATCTGCCAAATCTGGGTGACGAAGGGCAGGCATATAACAAACCCGGCGCGCGCCACATCGAGTGCAACCAACAAGCGCCGACGAGGTAGTCGATGCGCGAATCCACCCACGATCGGAGCAATACCGACATAGGCCGCCATTTTGAGGGCGAGTGCCGAGCCAAGCACTACACCGGCGTCAGCACCGGCCAGGTCGTAGGCCAATAGGGCGAGTGCAACAGTGGACAGGCCTGTGCCCATCAGGGCGACGACTTGTGCCGCAAACAGCCGGCGATAGGTCCGATTCCGCAGCGGTGACATCATGTCGATCTACTGATTTTACTACGCACTGTCATGCCATTGCATGCGAGCATAGAGATAAATAGGGGTTGAGTCTTGGTACAATGATTGGTGCCCCGGAGAGGATTCGAACCTCTGACCTGCCCCTTAGGAGGGGGCCGCGCTATCCTGCTGTGCCACCGGGGCAGCATATAAGAAGCATAAACGCCCTTTTCGCCAAAGTCGAGAGGTATCAAAGATGCTGAAATGGTACTCAATGGTGTCATGGAACATTTTTTGAACGATGTAATCGCGGCAAATTCCACTCTCTATCGAGGTTGTCCTAAGAGGTTGTCCGAGAATGAGTCAATCTACCGCAGCCAAGTCTGGCTGAAGTCAATTGCAGTGACGCTTTTCCATTTACACTATTTAGTGCCTAGGAGCCTGTCGGACTTAGGACGATCTACTGCGGAAAAGCCGGATTTGGACAGATTTCCCGATCCTTTTCGTTTCAAACGATCGAAAAATCCGTCTCAAACCGTCTTTCCCTCGCTACGATCACCTAAGTCTGACAGACTCCTAGGATAAACGGGTGAATAGTAAAGTTTCACCGTAGTAAGTGTCACCGTAATTCCGTCCGTAATTCTGTCACCGTAATTCCAATAGGAGGAGAAAGATGCGTTTACTCTACAAGTGGATACTCTGTTCAATCCTGACTATAGAACTGGCAAGTCCAGCACTTGCTGATGATTTAGTACCAGCACGGTTGCTAGGTTTGGATCTGGCACGCGACATCGCCACGGCGGCAATCGTTGCTTGCCGAAAAAACGCGTATCAGATAGCCGTGGTCGTTACTGATCGTAGTGGCGACCCGGTCGTTATTATGCGCGATGTATTCGTCAGCAAGTACATGGTACAGCTTGCTCAGAACAAGGCCAATGCGGTGGTGATGTCAAATTCGAGTTCCGGGAATCTACGAGAAAATATGGCGCGTATCCGGGATGAATTGAATGAACTGGATGGAGTGTTATTGATGCAAGGTGGCCTTCCAATCCAGGTGTCGGGTTCGTTGGTAGGCGCCGTGGGCGTGAGCGGTGCGCCGGGAGGCGACAAAGATGAATTCTGCGCCAGGCTGGGCATAGATGCGGTGCAGGAAAGGTTGGACTTTGCGGATTAGGGAAACGATGGAGTCAGATCATGCCGTCATGATTGTATGACCTAACCCGGATAATTCATGAATTTACGCGATGATCGCGTAGAGATTTGTGTTCACAAGGGATTTTTCGAAGGAGTGGCGTATCCACGATTACGGCCGACTGAGAAAAATTACTTGTGAAAACAAGGATCAAGCGAGGGCGCGTGTAATTTATGAAATATCCGGGTTAAGGGATTGCATAACAATAAGTTACCGAATTAAGGGCATCTCGACGCCCGTCTGGCAAGGGACCGAATCCTACGGTCCGGATACTCTGATTAAATCACCACGAGGGCACTGGGCGATGAGGGTGCCTATCGGCCCCCGACCTGGTATATGAATATCGGGATTGATTTCCTGTAAAGGATAAAGTACGAAGGCACGCCGCTGCATACCGGAATGAGGCACTGTCAATCTGGTGTGATCGATCTGTTGGTCACCATAGATGAGGATATCGAGGTCCAGGGTCCTTGGCCCCCAACGTTGTTCGGTGCGTTTTCGATGGTGAGTCCGTTCGATCTCCATGAGTTCATCGAGCAGCTTCAGCGGGGGGAGCAGGGTTCGGAGCCGGGCGACGGCATTGATATAATCCGGTTGATCGGCTGGGCCCATGGGCGGACTGCGGTAGAGCGCCGAGCGTGATAAAAATGCCGTCTTGCGTAATTGCCGTAACTCGTCTAGCGCGCGCGTAACCTGGGAAATAGGATCCTCAATGTTGCTGCCGATACCGATATAGATGTCAATCCCTCGTTCGGGCACGCTATTTATGGGCATGGGTATCATCGCTCTGGCCGGTATCGTGGTGAACAATAATTTACTACTCTTTATTGGTTCCAGTGGAGGAGTACCTATAGCTTGCATTTTGTTGGAATGGGACTAATAAGCATCAGTAGCTGGTATCTTTTCTTGGCAACAATAGGAGATTGCAATCATGTTTCAAGTGGATTGGATTAAAATGTGGGCTGTCTATACTCCTGAAAGGATTGCCATTGAAGATGCGCATACCGGTCAGTGTTTTTCATATCAAGATTATTTTCAATATTCTTGCCGTTTAGCAAACCATATAAAGCAAGAATATAATGTAAGTGAAGGCGATCGCATTGCCGTATTATCTACCAACGAAGTAGAATATTTCTTCCTGTTTGACGCCATCAAACGGATAGGAGCCATCATGGTTCCAATCAACTTTCGTCTAACTCCACCAGAAATTTCCTATATCCTAAAAGACTGCCAGCCTTCACTTTTCATTCACCAACAACAGTACACAGAAACTATCCAACAAATAGAAAATGTAGCTATGCCAAAGCAAGTCATGAAATTTGATGGGCCTCAAGGTATTCATAAAATTATCTCAGATAGCAACATTTCTGACTTGGAATTAACCATGGTAGGTGACTTGGATACATCATGCCTGATTTTATATACCTCAGGAACCACAGGCTTTCCTAAGGGTGCAATCATTAGCCATGGGGTTATGTTTTGGAATTCGATAAGTACGGGACTGAGGTTAAATCTAACCCAGGATGATGTTACCTTGTCTTTTTTACCGTTTTTTCATACTGGAGGATGGAATGTTCTCACTACTCCTTTTTTGCACCGGGGCGCAAAACAGGTGTTTATCAGAAAATTTGATCCGGATCAGGTGCTTAGCTTGTGTGATGAAAAGCAAGTTAGCATTCTATTTGGAGTTCCCACCACGCTAGATATGATGGCAC
>JAAEPA010000759.1 GCA_024222475.1 Gammaproteobacteria bacterium
ATAGACATGGGAGCCGATGGAGGCCCGAAGGTCGATGTTCAACCTGTGGGCGACTATGCAGGTCTGGGCGGTCGTGCAATGACGTCCGGAATTGTTTCAAAAGAAGTTCCACCACTTTGTCACCCTCTTGGGGAAAATAATAAGCTGGTGATTGCGCCAGGCTTGCTTAGCGGCAGCAATACTGTCCAGTCGGGTCGAATCTCGGTTGGTTGCAAGAGTCCACTTACAGGTGGAATTAAGGAAGCCAACTCCGGCGGACAGGGATCTCAGGTCCTTGCAAGGTTGGGCTATGCAGCTATCGTCCTGGAGGGAAAACCCAAAGATGACACGTTGTACAAGGTGTTTATCAACAAAGACGATGTGAAGATAGAACCTGATAACAGCTTGAAAATGCTGGGTAACTATGATCTAGTTGAAAAGATGAAACAGGCTTATGGCGAAAACATCGCCTGTGCGTCCATAGGCCCGGCAGGAGAAAGGAAAATGTCGGCAGCTACCATAGCTTTTACCGACATGGAGTTGCGACCCACCCGCCATGCGGGGCGTGGCGGCGTTGGTGCGGTCATGGGCGCCAAGGGTGTAAAGGTCATCGTGCTCGATGACGCCGGAACAGAAACCAGGGCTCCTAAAGATCCGGATAAGTTTAAGGAAGCAAACAAGGCTTTTACACAGGGGCTTAAAAAACATCCGGTGACTGGTGAAGGACTTCCGGCCTATGGAACCAATGTCTTAACCAATGTGATTAGCGAAGCAGGCGGATATCCCACCAACAACTTTGCATCGGGCAGTTTTGACGGTGCTTCCAAGATCAGCGGCGAAACTCAGGCTGAAACGGAAATCGCTCGCGGTGGCAAGGCCACCCATGGCTGCCACAAAGGCTGTATCATTAGGTGCTCCGGCACTTATAATGACAAAAACGGCAATTTTCTCACCAAGCAACCGGAATATGAAACCGTATGGGCGCATGGCGGAAACTGCGGAATTGATGATCTGGACGCAATTGCCATGATCGATCGCCTTGATGATGATTTCGGACTCGATACCATTGAAATGGGCGCAACCATCGGTGTTGCCATGGAGGC
>JAAEPA010000760.1 GCA_024222475.1 Gammaproteobacteria bacterium
AGGCGAGATAGCCCGCACTGGCATGCAGTGGCGAGATCTTGCTGATGCCTTCCACGCCACCCCAGGGCAGGATGGGGGCGGTGCGGTCCACCGAGGCATGAGAAAGCCAGCTCTTGGCGCTGGTAACCAGCTGGCCCGGAACCTTGGAGCCTAGCTCCCGGGCCAGTTCACCCATTATTGAAGCGGGGAGTGAAGACTCCATTTCGGGTTCTGCCCAAGGAATCTGGATATCGCCCACCGCTAATTCACCGGCGGCGGGGTGATAGCGCAACGACGGCAACAGGGGACGCGGCGCGATCTCACCCGGGGCGACCAGTTGTTCGATCTCGAACAGCCGAGGTTTGGGGGTTGGCGCTGTATTGTTTGTGTCGGCATAGGCAACGACGGTGTGGGTCGTACCCAAGTCGATGCCTACTAAATAACGGGCAGTCTTCATGGGATTCGCTGATGGGGGTCAGACCGCTTCCTCACCTCCGCGCACATCGAACTCCACCTTCCAGGATTGATCGCTGTCATGGGGGACGGCCTCGAGTCTCAGCGTGCCCAATTCCGTGACCGCGGCTCGCAAGCGTACCGGCACCACATCGCCACTGACGCGGTCATCGGCGGGCAGAGTGGCTGTGATTTCCTCGAGTTCTTCGAGCTCATCCGGCGGCCATTGCTCCAGCACCGTGCCCACTTGATCTTCACGGCGCACCGAGGAGCCGAAGAACCGAAATCGCACCGGTTCGCCAACCACCAGCCCGACCTCTTGTGGCGGCAGCTCTGCTTCCGTGCCTTCTTCCATACCAAAGGGCGCCACACATAGGGCCTGAATCGGTGGCTCCATCCCGGGTACCGCCGGCATCGAGCTTTCCACGCCCACATAATAGGTCTTGGCCGTACCCCCGCGGATACGTACCCCTTGGCCTCGGCGCACATGACCGTAATAGGCCGCGCCCCTGGCCACGGCCAGATCCATATTCGCACCCTCCAAAAGACGGGCCGGCGGGGCTTGCTCTTTTTCCAACCAGTCGTTCAATATGCCCAAGGTTCGCTCGGCCAGTACGGGCGACTTGAATACCCCGCCGTTGAGCAACAGTGCGGTAGGATGAAGAAAGCTGGCATGTTCGGGCATCGCCCCTTCAAATCCCGGCAGGTTCTCGGTTGCATGGCGCTGACGACCCAAAAAGGAGGCCAAGTGACGGCTGATGGCGGCATCTTGGGCATAGGGTAGACCCAGTTTAGTCAGTGCCGTACGGGTCCGCGATGCGGGGCGTTCAGAGACCTTTGACTGAGGAAAAAACCCCTCAGCGAGACTTTGGGTCAGCTCCTCGTTCGATAGCTCGGAGCGCAGGGTCCCGCCAATGAGCTTGGAGCCCCGACTCGGGACCACCACCGGTACTGTCTCGATCGTGGGATCGGCCAGCATGGTCTCTTTTGCTGCCCGGCAGCCATGGGTCAGCGCCTGGAACTGCCACATGTCCAGGGTCTTCCCCTCGGCAGCCAGTTTGCTGCGTACCACATGGGCCAGGGCCAGGTCCATATTATCACCGCCCAGTAGGATATGGTCGCCCACCGCGATCCGGTTGAGTTCCAGCGAGCCGTCCTGCTCGGTGACCGCGATCAGTGAAAGATCGGTGGTTCCGCCGCCGACATCGATCACCAGGATGATGTCACCTACCTGGACCTGTTTTCGCCATCCACCATGGCTGGCCTGAATCCAGCTGTAGAGGGCGGCTTGCGGCTCCTCCAACAGAATAAAGTGTTCTATGCCGGCCGCTTTGACGGCCTCGGCGGTGAGTTCCCGGGCTGCGGGATCAAAGGATGCCGGCACGGTAATGATGACTTCCTGCGCCTCCAGGGGGGCATCTGGGTATTGGTGATTCCAGGTATCTCGCAGATATTCGATATAGGCTATCGAGGCCTGCAGTGGCGAGAGCCGTTCCACGTCCTCGGGACCTTCCACCGGGAGGATAGGGGCGCGTCGATCCACGCCTGGGTGACACAACCAGCTTTTCGCGCTGGAGACCAGCCGGATGGGTGTTCGGCTGCCAAGACTGCGGGCCAGTTCGCCTACCGTGCGGCTGGGCTGCGCAGCCCAGGGCAGGGTCAGTTCGCCCGGACCCAATTCGTCCGGATGAGGCAGATAGATGAAGGAGGGCAACACCGGACGTTGCTCGACCGCGCCTGGCGCGGTCAGCTGTGGGATATCGACGACCTCCTGCACGACCTCCTCACGGTCACTGAGCTCAAGATCCACACTGGACATCACACAATGGGTGGTCCCCAGATCGATACCTACGGCATAGCGCGCTTGGCTCATAGCTCCAACTCCGCCGGGGCTATTACATTGACATCATGACCTTTGGCGATTTTCGGCAACTTGACTTCCACCGTCCGCCAGCCTCGGTGAGCGAGGGTGCCGGTAAAAGGCGCTTGTCCCATGACATTGCCGGTCAGGCGTATGGCCGAGGCGTCGAAACCTTTTTGCAAGGTGATGCGCGCACCTTCCTGTTCATCGCGCACGGCTTCGATGGTGAAATACTGATGTAGCGCCTTGCGGCATCCTTCGTGTACCACCCGAGCGGCACCACCGATATCGGCATCGGAAAAGGCGGAGACGTCTTCTTGTAGAAAATCAATCAATCGCCCTTCCTGCTGCAGCAAGCCCAGCATCTGCAGGGCCGATTCAGGGGGGATCTCCTTTAGCATCGCGGGGGCAGGTTTGGGCTCGACAGGCCTTGGTTCGCTCGGAGCGGGTATTCCGATTTTTCTCATAGTCGCCACGTTGGCGGAAAACTCGGCGTCAGTCAGGATCCGCCATGCCAGCATGAGCCGCGTTAGGAAAGAGGGTTTTGATTCGGTCATTGGAGTTTATCTTGGCTATCCAAAACGGGACTGGGTATGCTACCACAAGGTGAACAGTGATGGGGAAGGGATGATATATCCATTACGAAGGGGTATTTCAGAATACATCGTGGGCACTCATCAGCGTGTTGAGAAGGGATGCAGTCTAGTTTGATACCCCATCAATATTCGTCTAATACGCAGTAACAATGCAATATAGACGAATTTAATCATCCAGCATGTATACTCTACGGACAATCGAAGAGTTCATCGAGACAGCGGCCAAACAGTTTCCCGTAATCTTGGTCACGGGAGCCCGGCAGGTGGGAAAGACGACCTTGTTACAACATGCCGGCGGTCAGGGGCGGAGCTATGTCACGCTCGACGATCCGTTAATGCTAGAGTTGGCGCGTACCGATCCCGCGCTATTCATGCAGCGTTTCCCTCCACCCGTTTTGATCGACAAGATTCAGTTGATAAACAGCATCGCCAGCACATAGTCTTTATACTGGCTGGCATCCTTGCCGCCGCGTAGTTCATCGCAGCTTGACCAGAGAGATGAGTAGAGTTCAGATTTTTTTATTGCCAAGTGTTCTTCCTATGCGCTTTGAGTCGTTTCAGCTCTTCCCGGTTCGCTTCAGTCACCTTCCTCGGACGCCCCAGCGGCTTGCCGGTAAATCGCATGCCGTGACCTTTTCGGTCCTCTACGCCTTATTCGGCATCCCACCGAGCGAGGGTTGCCCGCTCATGACCCGCCAGGTCGTGGTGAGTAGAAATGGCAGAAAATCCTTTATCCCTTAGCCGCTTGCGCACCGTGCTACCCTGATCGAATCCATGTTCGAGAATGAGAAACCCGCCCGCTAAGAGATGCTGGGGAGTGTTGTCGATGATGTGCATGATATCTTTCAGTCCATGGGCTGGGCTTACCAAGGCCTGCTGGGGTTCATGACGTAGTTCCGGCTGTTGCAGATGTGGGTCATGACTATCGATATAAGGCGGGTTGCTGATGATGAGATGCAAGCGTTTCGTGTTTAGAGGGACGAACCAGTGACCCGCCAGAAACTGCACATTTTCCAGCATCTGGGCATTGCTGCGGGCGACTTCCAGGGCTGGGGTGGAGATATCCGTGGCGGTGATCCTCCAATGAGGGCGCTCATGGGCCAGTGCTAGGGCAATGGCTCCCGAGCCGGTGCCAAGATCCGCCACATTAATGGATTGCTGCTGGGTGAAACAAGCCAAGGCCAACTCAACCAATAGTTCTGTTTCTGGGCGTGGTATCAGGACTTGAGGTGTAATGCTCAAGGACAGTGACCAGAATTCCTTGAATCCCGTTAGATAAGCTAATGGTTCACCTTGCCGACGGCGTTGCAGCAGCGCATGAAAGCAATCTCGTTGATCAGCAGGGGGCAAGGATTCGGGGTAAGTGTAGAGATAGACCCTATCTCGTCTCAATACGTAGGCCAATAGGAGTTCGGCATCCAGACGGGGGGAGTCCGTGGCGGCCTGAAGATGCCTAGTCGCCTCACGCAGTAGGCCATCGATGTTTTTTTCTGATGGCGGCATGGAATCGAAACTACTCTTCTCCAAGGGTGGCTAATAGATCGGCTTGATGTTCGTTGATCAGGGGATTGATGAGCTGACCGAGATGGCCTTGCATTACATCATCCAGCTTGTAAAGTGTAAGGTGTATGCGGTGATCGGTTATCCGCCCCTGAGGAAAGTTATAGGTTCGGATTCTTTCCGAGCGATCCCCGCTGCCGACCAGATCACGGCGTGCCTCAGCCGTTTGGTTGATCTGTTTTTGACGCTCGACCTCCAGTAGCTTGGCTTGCAATAGCGACATGGCGCGGGCTCGGTTTTTATGTTGCGAGCGCTCGTCCTGACATTCCACGACGATACCGGAGGGTTGGTGGGTGATACGCACGGCTGAATCAGTCTTGTTGATGTGTCGCCCCCCAGCACCCGAGGCACGGTAGGTATCCACCCTTAAATCGGCACTATTGATCTCGATCGCATCGATTTCATCCAGTTCCGGCAACACTGCTACGGTTGCCGCGGAGGTATGAATCCGGCCCTGAGATTCGGTCTCTGGAACGCGTTGTACACGGTGTGCGCCGGATTCAAATTTGAGTTTTGAGTAAACCCTATTACCGGTGATTCGGGCGATAATCTCTTTGTAACCGCCTTGCTCACTCTCGCTCTGGTTTAGGATCTCGAGCTTCCAACGATTCTCCTCGGCGTAGCGTCCGTACATACGGAATAGATCTCCAGCGAAGATGGCTGCCTCATTACCGCCCGTGCCGGCGCGTATCTCCAGGAATACATTGCCTTTGTCATGAGGGTCTTCCGGCAGCAATGATTTCTGCAAACTCAATTCCTGGGCATGGAGTTGCGCGTTGAGTCGCTCGATCTCCTCCTGGGCCAGGGATCGTAGCTCCACATCCGAATCGTCAAGCATCTCCTTGGCGGCGTTGAGTTCATCCAGGGTCTCGCAGTAGGCGTTAAATTGATCGACTACGGGTTCAAGCTGAGCATACTCCATAGATAACTTGCGGAATTTGTATTGATCTTCGATCACCTCGGGCTCGGCCAGTAAGGCGGCAATCTCGGTGTGACGTTCCGTCAATGTTTCCAGCTTTATTGCAATTGATTGTTTCACCGCAGCTCTTAGCTCTCTTTCTCGTCAAGGTTCAATAATATAGTTGCTGCTTCCAACAGGTCTCGACGTCCCTCGCGGCCGGCCTGGTTCAAGGCCCGGGTTGGGCCGTCGGTCAGTTTGTTGGTTAGGGTATAGGCCAGGTATTCCAGAACCTCGTCTGTGGGTTTGCCCTGTTTGGCCATCTGCTTGGCCTTTGTCAGGGCCTGCCGGCTTAGGTGTTCAGAGAGTTCTCGGTAATGGCGTATGGTGCCCACGGCGTCTTGTAACCGCAGCCACGCCATAAAGTCTTCGACCTGTGACTGTATCAATCTATCGGCTTCGACAGCGGCTTCGCGACGAGATTCCAGGTTTTCATGGACCACTTCATCGAGATCATCCACGGTATATAGATAGATATCATCAAGCTCACCGACCTCGGGTTCGATGTCACGGGGTACAGCGATATCGACCATGAACATCGGTCGATGCCGGCGCTGTTTGATGGCGCGTTCGACCAGTCCCTTGCCCAATATGGGCAAGGGACTGGCCGTGGAGGAGACGATGATGTCGGAATCAGGTAATGTGTCTCCGATTTGGGCCAGCCCAATGCCTTTACCCTGGAATTGCCCGGCTAGCGCCTTGGCACGCTCCACACTTCTGTTAGCGACTACGATATGGCCGATCTTACCGCCGACCAGATGACGTGCGACCAGTTCAATCGTTTCGCCGGCACCAATTAATAATGCCGATTGTTCGCTGAGGTTTTCGAAGATTTGCTTGGCAAGGTTTACCGCTGCAAATGCAACCGATACTGGGTTGGCGCCAATCGAGGTGTCGGTACGGACCTGTTTGGCAGCAGAGAAGGCATGTTGAAACAGGCGGCTCAGTTCTCTGCCCAGGGTGCCGGCATGTTCGGCATCCTGGTAGGCGGATTTCAGTTGTCCTAGAATTTGAGGTTCTCCCAGGATCATGGAGTCCAGACCACTGGCCACCCGCAGTGCATGCCTTACCGCCGATTGATCCATGTATCGATACAGAAATGGCTGAAGATCTTTTTTGTCGAGCCGATGATAATCTTCCAGCCATCCTAGAATTTGATCATCATGGCTAAGGGACTGTAGATTACAGTAGAGTTCGGTACGGTTGCACGTGGATAGAATCGCTGCTTCCGTAACCCCGGTGACCTGAATCAGTCCTTGCAATGCCGATTCTATCTGATCGCTGAGAAATACAACCCTTTCGCGCACACCTACGGGTGCGGTAGTGTGGTTGATTCCCAAGGTATAGAGCGGCATGCGTATAATTTAGTGGTATACGGCTGAGTGTTTGTGAAAAAATTAATATTGTAGCGAGGCTGTCATTTTGTGTGGCTGGAAAGACGCGATGCACTCAAAAAACCGGGAGTATTTTAAAAATATGACCCTATATTGGGTGTACCACAGTGTAGCCCAGATGCTTTCAGGAAGCTGTCCGAGTATGGCGACCGTAGCGAGGGTAAGGCTGCTTGAGTTAGGTTTTTCGTTCATTTGAGGCAAGCGTGTGATTTTTGATTCATGGAAAGTACGAACACAAGCGTATAAATATTGCCTAATACATAGCCCGGATGTTTCATAAATTACACACGCCCTCGCCTGATCCTTGTTTCCGTAAGAAATTTTGCTCAGTCGACCGTAATCGTAGATACGCTGCTCCTTCGCAAAATCCCTTGTGGAAACAAATCTCTATGCGATCACCGTGCAAATTCATAAAACATCCGGGTTAGATCACTGTAAGTGATCGTACTTGCCGGTTCTAGGTAATATTATACAGGTGAGTGCCAAACCGGCGTAAAATACCACTATTGAATACAGAGACAGACATAGTTATGTATCAACCTATGAGAATTCGCTACCTGTACCGGATCATGCTCGCATTCATGTCCGTCTTATTACCGCTGGGTTGTTCGTCGATGGATGTCAACCATGCTACGGATAAGCCGGAAGCCGATTTGCGGATCGCCGAAGTATCCCAGCCGTCAAATTCCGATGAATCCGAGCTGCTTTATCAAGTGCTGGCGGCGGAACTTGCAGGTCACTTAGGGGATATCGAGGTGGCAGTAGAGCATTATACTGCGGCAAGTAGGCTGAGTGCTGATCCGCAGGTCGCAGAACGGGCCATGCGCATTGCATTATATGCCAAAGATGACCGTAATGCGCTGAAGGCGGCAGAACGCTGGGTTGAGCTCGCCCCGGATAACCTGGATTCACGTCAAGGATTGGCCACGCTTTACCTGCGCAATGCCTTGCCCGATCAGGCAATTACTCAGTTCGACTATGTCATCAATGCCGCACCGGGCAATAGCGGGAATCGGTTTCTTTTGATCGGGGCCGCTTTGGCGCGTGAGAAAGACCAACAAATGGCCTTGGATGCGATGAGTCGTTTGGTCGAACGACACCAGGGAGATGCCCATGCCCATTTTTCACTGGCCAATCTTGCGATGGGAGCAAAGGAGTACCGCCGCGCACTTGCCGCCAGTGACCGCGCATTGGAGATCGATCCTAAATTCTTCGAGGCTCAAGGGGTAAAGGCGCGGGCCTTCATGGCTCTGGGGGAAACCAATCAAGCGCTGCAAGCGATGAAGGCCGCTGTAACCAGTGTGCCTGAGAGCTACGAGTTGCGGATGATCTATGGTCGAATGCTGGTGCAAGCCAAGCGCTATGATGCGGCTCGTAGCGAGTTTAGTACCCTGCTCAAGAAGAAACCCGGCGATGCAGACCTGCTCTACACTCTAGGCTTACTTAACCTGCAAGAACAGCAGTACAAGGCCGCGGAAAGCAATTTCAAGGCGTTGCTGAAACAGGGGAAACATGCCGCGGAAGGTCATTACTACCTCGGTCGCGTGGCTGAGGAACGAGGTAAGTACAATAAAGCGAAGCAATGGTATCTGAAGGTGAGTGAAGGGGATTACTATCTCGATGCTCAGGTTAGGATCGCCGATATGTATGCTAAACTTGGCGGCCTGAAAATGGCGCGAGCACATTTCGGCAAGGTGCGTAGCAAAATATCGGATGATGAGGCCTCCGTTAAACTCTACCTCGCTGAAGGTCAGCTACTGCGCGAGGCCTCGCTTTATCATGCTGGAATGCAAATATACAACCGGGCACTTACGGAGCACCCAAGCAATGGCGATCTGCTCTATGCCCGTGCCCTGATGGCCGAAAAAATCGATCGTATTGATTTGCTGGAGGCCGATCTGCGAGCCATTCTGGTACAGGATCCCGATAATGCCACTGCGCTCAATGCCTTGGGTTATACGCTGGCCGATCGGAATGAGCGCATCCAGGAGGCATTTCAGTACATCGAAAGAGCGCTTGAAGTGCGGCCCGATGACCCGACGGTCATGGATAGTATGGGTTGGGTGCATTTTCGCATGGGAAATCACGCCCTGGCCGAACAATATTTGCGCCAAGCCTTCCAACTCCTGAAAGATGCCGAGATTGCGGGTCACCTCAGTGAGATCATCTGGGGAGAAGGAAAGAGATCAGAGGCCAGGGAGATTCTGCGGCGGGCTTTGGAAAAAGACCCAAAAGATGAATATTTACAGAAACTCCAGCAGCGCTTCTCGCAGTGATTCGCTTTTTTATCGTTTTTTTTCTGGCCCTGCTTGGCGGATGTGCGACGACGCCGGAACCGGCTAGCTCAGTCGATGTGGATGCGCTGTGGGCCGGTCGACAGACCGTATTAAATCAGTTACAGCGCTGGAAAATGGAAGGACGCATCGCTGTACAGCTCGACGAAGAGGGCTGGCAGGCGGGTATGCATTGGCATCAGCAGAATGATCGATACCAGATGGATATGTTCGACCCCTTCGGACGCAAGGTTGCTGGTCTTACCAAGGGACCGCAGGGGGTAGATCTGAGGCTGTCCAAGGGGGAACCCGTGCATGCAGCTGATGCCGAATTGTTAATGAAAAGGCTGCTCGGATATTCATTGCCGGTATCGGGATTGCGTTACTGGGTGCTGGGTATTCCAGACCCGCAAAATCAGATTCACCAAATTCGGCTGGATGCGGTGGGAAGACTTGCTCGGCTCGATCAATCGGGATGGGAGGTGAGCTATCAACGTTATCATCGCCATAGCACGACTATCGATTTGCCTAGCAAGATGACCTTGATCAGCGAGGGGCTGAAGATCAAGGTGGTGGTCAGCGAATGGGAACTGATGAGTTATGATGGATGATCTGTCCTCCGGGCAAGGGTGGCCGGCGCCGGCGAAGCTGAACCTTATGCTGCATATCACTGGGCGACGCGCGGATGGGTATCATTTGTTGCAGACAGTTTTCCAGTTGCTTGATTATGGGGATACATTACGTTTCAAGGTCACCAAAGGTGGGCGCATTCGCTGCTGCAGCGGATTGCCGGAGCTTGCCGAGACCGATGATCTCACCTTCCGGGCGGCAAACTTATTACAAAGGCATTGTGGTATTCACCACGGCGTCGATATCTATCTGACCAAACGTTTGCCTCTAGGCGGCGGACTTGGTGGTGGAAGTTCCGACGCTGCAACGACCCTTGTGGCCTTAAACCAACTTTGGGGTTGTGGTTTGTCGATATCGGAGCTGGCGTTTTTAGGGGTGCAATTGGGTGCGGATGTGCCGGTGTTCGTTCACGGCCATAGCGCATGGGCTGAAGGCGTTGGCGAACGATTACAATCAATAGAACTACCGCAGCGGTGGTATCTGGTCCTGAAACCTGCCATCGGGGTATCTACCGCGAGAGTTTTTTCCTCAACTGATTTGACACGCAACTGTTTGCCCATCACAATGAGCGACTTTTTTTCAGGCAGAGGAACAAATGTGTTCGAGCCTGTGGTCCGGGCTCGTTACCCAGCAGTAGCTCAGGCCTTGGATTGGTTGAGCAGGCATTGCGCAGGATATTCCGATGGGGCCAGGTTGACAGGAACGGGTAGTTGTATATTTGCCTCGTTTAGATCCCGTAGCGTGGCGGAGTCGCTGCTTACTGAGTCTAGCGAAGAGTGGCAGGGTTTTGTTGCTCCCGGGATGAACATTTCACCATTGTTGGGACGCTTGCGGGTGGAGAAATCCATCCATAGCAATCCGCTGAACTGATCAGAGTTCAATCTAAATTATTTTTGGGCCGTCGCCAAGAGGTAAGGCACGGGGTTTTGATCCCCGCATTCGCAGGTTCGAATCCTGCCGGCCCAGCCATTGTCCCGCCAGAAATCGGCCCTAAAAAACCGCAGTTTTCAAGCGTGAAGTATTAAGCCAATTTAAATCAGCCAAAGAATTTTAGAATTAATTAAGGAGTAGGCTGTCGTCGTGTCAGATTCCCCCCAAATGATGGTGTTTTCAGGAAACGCCAATCTTCCCTTGGCAAGGGCCGTCGTCAATCATTTGAATATTCCGTTGGGTAAGGCGCTGGTTGGTCGCTTTAGTGACAACGAGGTAAGGGTAGAGATCGAAGAATGTGTACGTGGCAGAGATGTGTTTATCCTCCAACCAACCTGTGTGCCGACCAATGAAAACCTGATGGAATTGCTGATCATGGTAGACGCCCTGCGGCGGGCTTCGGCGGGGCGCATTACCACCGTGATCACCTATTTCGGTTATTCGCGTCAGGATCGCAGGGTGCGCTCGGTAAGGGTGCCGATCTCCGCCAAGGTGGTGGCCAATATGCTGACCAGTGTGGGAACCGACCGGGTGTTGACGATCGATCTGCATGCCGATCAGATTCAAGGTTTCTTTGATCTACCGGTAGACAATGTCTATGCTTCACCGGTATTGCTAGGCGATGTCTGGCGGCAGAAATACTCAGATCTCATCGTGGTTTCCCCGGACGTGGGAGGTGTCGTGCGGGCCAGGGCATTGGCCAAACGTCTTGATGATGCAGATCTGGCAATTATCGATAAGCGTCGTCCCAAAGCCAATGAGGCCAGGATCATGAATATTATCGGTGAGGTGGAGGGTAAGACCTGCGTAATTATCGATGATCTAGTCGATACTGCGGGGACGCTGTGTCAAGCGGCGGAGGCGCTCAAAGAAGATGGGGCTAACATGGTGGTGAGTTATGCCACTCATCCCGTTTTGTCCGGTAAGGCAGTAGAAAATATCGAGAATTCCAAGATTGATGAACTGGTAGTAACGGATACCATTCCGTTGCGTAAGGATGCTAAGGCTTGTTCGCGTATTCGTGTGCTTAGTGTGGCGGCAATGCTGGGGGAGACTATACGACGCATCAGCACCGATGAATCCGTGAGTTCTCTATTTATTGATTAGGAATGTATATTACAACGACATTATGAGGACATGTTTCCGCACAGCGGCTTCGTCCCCGACCGACCCTAAAACTTTCCTTGGTCGCGTGGAGAGGATTTGGGCTCGATATCACTTTGGAGTTTAATCATGAAAAACGAATTTGTAGTAACGGCAGAACCCCGCGAAGACAAGGGTAAAGGTGCGAGCCGCCGCCTTCGTCGCACCGGCAAGGTGCCTGCAATATTGTATGGGGGTGACAAAGAGCCATTGTCAATTGCTTTAAAACACAATGAGCTGTTATGGAATCTGGATCATGAGACGTTTTATTCTCAGGTGCTTAAATTAGAGATGGGCGGTAAGACTCAAAAAATAATTTTACGAGATCTCCAGCGTCATCCCAGTCAACCTCGTATTCTGCACGTGGATTTTCAGCGGGTCCTAGCCGATGAAAAACTCAAGGTCCACGTGCCCCTGCATTTTATCAATGAGGATGATTCGGTAGGCGTCAAACAGCAGGGAGGGATGGTGAGTCATTTGCTAACCGATGTTGAGGTGGAGTGTCTGCCTGGGGACATACCGGGATCTATTGATATTGATGTTGCCGAACTGGAAATTGGTGACTCGGTTCGATTGTCGGATCTTAAGTTGTCTGAAAACGTCACTCTCGTCGAGTTGGCTCTGGGAGAAGATCACAATAGCGTGGTTCTAACCATCAGTCCGCCACAAGCGGAAGAGCCGGAGGTGGATGCGGAAGAAATCTCAGCCACGGGTGAAGAAGCTCCTGCCGAGGGTGAAGAGCTTGGAGGTGAGGATAAGGAATAAGGAATGCTACCTACACACTTCCCTATCTGACTTGCCTTATGGTCTGTTTTCGGTGTTACGCCAACAGTGACATAGCGAGGCTATGTGCCTGTTGCCGCGTCTTGAACACGAACGATCATTCGGCGCCAGTTAGGGAAGTTAT
>JAAEPA010000761.1 GCA_024222475.1 Gammaproteobacteria bacterium
TCCCAAAGCAATTGTGGCTGGTCATCAATATTAGGTAGCGTATTCCATTGTTGCGTTGCTGGATTGAACAACCCTTGATAGCTATGAATCGCAATACTCGGTAACGCCAATAGCAAATAGAACGCAGCTAATAGTTGCCTTTGCTTCGCATTGGAGAATTGGCTCCACAACCAGCAGGTCAATAAGATAAAAGCGGGCATTAACTCGGTCATTTGCCGAGGCCCAAAGCTCCATCCCCCCCACCACATTCGACGGCAAGCGGCAGCCAAGAGATGACACACGATCCATAGCACTATCCAGCGATAAAATCGATCTTGCCACAAAGCGCGCCACTTCCAAATCACGCCGATGATAATCGGAACTAAAAAAGGGCTGTACACCAACAGTCCTCGGGATGGGCTGAATAATCTACCGCGTCAAACGATGGTTATCACCCACTAAGCCGCTGATATCAAGTATATTCTTTATTGCCTGAGAAGACATACTCTCCCATTTTCTGGTATTCTTAACCCCTAACTGAGAGAGTATCGTGGTAAATTAAGGCTATCCAGTGGCTATTTGGCTGCTGGAATGGGATAGTATATCCGTTGTGCGGTATTCACAAAGATATATTATCCCATGAGGTATCACCATGTCTCGTCGTTCGGCACAAGTGCTGCTTGAGCTGTTGAAGAGCCAGTCAGTCGTTGAGTTCCGGGACATCCTGAGGGCACTCGATGGAGCTTCTTCTTCAACCGCCTTCCGCTATCTCCAACAGGTTCCCTATCGCAGCAGCTACAACTACAATGGCCGCTACTACACGCTTTACGAGCCATCGCACTATGACGGCTATGGGTTGCTACATCACGGCGACATCTACTTTTCACGCGACGGTACGCTCAAGGCCACGGTCAAACGCCTGATCCAGGAGTCAGAAACAGGTTTCACGCAGCACGAGCTGCAGGAGCTGCTTCGAGTCCGGGTGCAAGCTTTTTTGCCGGTTCTGGTCAAGGCGCGCGAAGTTGAACGCGAGCGATGGGGAGGTCTCTATCATTACTTTCATGCAACGCCTGAACTAGGTCAGGTTCAACGGCACTGTCGCATTCACCGCATTGAGGCCGCCAAGGAGAGCGATGTAGAAATCGATGACACGATGATAATCCGTGTTCTTCTCGTGCTCATTCGCTATCCGGGGTCCTTGTCCGATCAGGTCGTACGCCATCTGCGGGGCTATTCTCCGCCGATTGTTTTGAAGCAGGTTGATGCGGTATTCGCCCGATACGACATTGGGGAAAAAGGGGGGCCTACCATCTTTTGAAGGGGTTCCGGCTTCACGCGTTACGGGCGGGCTGGTCAGCCGAAGAGATCGCTCGGGCAACGACGGAACCCGGCATGCCAGTGCCTATCGTCGATTTCGTGGCTGAAGCCGAGCGCTGCCCGGTCTGTGGCGGTGCAGTGCGTATCCTCAAGAGCCGCTTTCGGTTGCGTCCGGTGATGAGTTGCAAAGCCGGTCCTTTTATCCCGCGGGTCGTGCTCAAGCGGTGTCAGAAGGACCCCTCACATCCGGTGGTTTACTCCCAAGCGTTGGCCCGGATCGTTAGGCCGCTTCAGCGCTATGGATACGA
>JAAEPA010000762.1 GCA_024222475.1 Gammaproteobacteria bacterium
CACAGCGGTCATCATCATATGGGGGGTACTCGCATGGCGGCAACACCACAAGACGGAATTGTTGATAGCAATTGCAAGGTTTTCGGTCAGGATAACTTATATATTGCGGGCTCTTCGGTCTATCCCTCCGCGGGTTGCGTCAATCCGACGTTTACCATCGTTCAACTGGCGTTGAGGCTAGGCAACCACCTGATCCGGACCGTGTAAAACGCCGCTCGATCGAGCGAAAATCCGCTTGATCAGTAGTACGCGAGGTAGAGAACGCCCTGGTGTTACTCCCATCCCCTCACGGCGCAATACAGCCGATAGACAAGTCAATCAACCTTCTTTTTGATTACCGCAATGGTCAACCGTGAGATGCAAACCAGGTGGTCCCGGTCATCATAGATCCGGATCTCCCACACATGCACCATCTTGCCGAGTCGAATCGGTGTGGCTATTGCGGTAACTAACCCTTTGCGTACCGGACGAAGATGATTGGCATTGATCTCTAGACCAACACAAGAATGCTTGGAGTCATCTATACACAAATAAGCACCAATGCTGCCCAGCGTCTCGGCCAATGCTACGGAAGCCCCGCCATGTAACAACCCCATCGGTTGATGGGTACGGTAGTCCACGGGCATTGTTGCCTTGAGATAGTCATCGCCTACCTCAATTATTTTTATCCCTAGATGATCGACTAAGGTATTATACGATAGGGCATGGAGGGCACTAAGATCAGGTCTCGAACTCCAGATCTCCATATGTCCCCCTACCTTCCTTCACTGCCATATTGCCTTAATGCCCTGTCTAAAAATACCGCCATAACCAGATATACGAGGAGAAACACCAGTAACTGCAGAACCACCGGCAACCAAGCCAATAGCTTGAGTGTGATAAAGGCCACAAGTGCAGAGAGACTGCCGGGTAAGAATCTAATGATCGTCGATACTATACCCATGACAGATGGATTTCTGGGTGCACAGAGTGCGTTGAATTTATCGCAGAGCAAGACAGAATACGTAACGCGGCGATGCGGTATGCTATAGGCCCTGAAAACTCATTCGTCATGGGTATATACAGTAGTATTTCCTAGGAGGCTGCCCGAGAATAGGGATCGTAGCGAGGGAGAAAGCCATTTTGAGTCAGATGTTTTAATTAAATAAGGCGAATATTGGGCATATTTAACGAATATAATGGGGAAATCTGGCCAGAATGGTTTTTCCGCAGTAGGTTCTCTATTCTCGGACAGCCTTCTAGCTAATCAGTGAATGCAGATATGTCTTAAACTGGTCCCTCACCTCTTCGTGTTTTAAGGCGTACTCCACATTGGCTTGAAGATACCCTAACTTATTTCCGCAATCGAAGCGTTTACCGCTAAACTCATAGGCCATGACCTTTCCACTCTCCAGCTGTCTGGCGATGGCATCGGTAAGTTGAATCTCCCCTCCGGCCCCCCTTTCCGTGGTTTCTAGCTGGTCGAAGATGGAAGCCTCGAGGATATATCGACCGACGATAGCGATCGTCGAAGGAGATTCCTCAATACTAGGCTTTTCTACCAAGGCGTTGACACTCCATAGTTTGTCTGTAATCTGCTCACCATCGACGATGCCATAGCTAGACACCTCCTCTCTACTCACATTCTGCACACCGATGACGCTGCAATGATTCTTCTCATAAACATCGACCATCTGTCTTGTGCAACTGGGCTGATCCCCGGAGTCGATCAGATCATCCGCAAGTATCACGGTAAAGGGATCTTTTCCGACCACAGGCTTGGCACATAATACGGCATGCCCCAGACCTAGCGCCTCGGATTGACGGATATAAATGCAAGATACCCGCGGCGGCAAGACATCACGTGCGATGGCAAGGAGTTTTTCCTTGTTTCGCGCCTCAAGTTCACTTTCCAGCTCGTACGCCTTGTCAAAGTGATCGGGAATAGAGCGCTTGTTGCGACCGTTAACAAAAATCAACACATCGATTCCAGCCGAAACGGCTTCCTCCGCTGCATATTGAATCAGCGGCTTATCGACAACGGGTAACATTTCCTTTGGGTTTGCCTTGGTAGCCGGCAGGAATCGAGTTCCCAACCCCGCAACGGGAAACACCGCTTTTTTAATTTTTTTACCCATTTTTTTCTCCAACGGATTTGGAACGGACAGTCAAAAACACAAAAACCAGCAAGGGGCGGTATAATACCACCCCTTGCTGGTCCGGATACTTCTAATACTCTAAAAACCCTTAATAAGAAGTGATAGCTGATTAATATTACCTACTTCTGTCGTTGTTTTCCAACGCTAAGCTTATCTTTATTCTTACTTACGATCTTGGTCCCCACACCTTGCACCAATGCGAGCTCATCAATGGA
This sequence comes from Gammaproteobacteria bacterium, assembly GCA_024222475.1. Classification (GTDB taxonomy): domain Bacteria; phylum Pseudomonadota; class Gammaproteobacteria; order JAAEPA01; family JAAEPA01; genus JAAEPA01. Next base: position 2,354 of record JAAEPA010000762.1, read on the forward strand.
GCCGAATGGCCCGTGTTCCTGACGATAGGCAACAATGGCCTCTGCTCGATCTGGACCTACTCCATTGATTTCATTGGCTAAAGTGGGTGCATCGGCGGTATTTATGTCTACCGCGCCGGCAACACCAATTGGGGAAAGTACGCAAAGCAATAAAATTGCAAATTTTCTAATGTTTTTCATGGAATATCCTTTTCCTATGTCAGCTATTGGATCGACCTTAGATCTTGTAAGTGATCTAGGCAGGCGTATATTATTCAGCTCAACTACCGCAAAATGTGACGTCGGTCACAAATAGGTCGATCATACCGCTTATCCCCGACATCAGGCATTCCCACCAATCTTGGCATTGATCATTCTAACTGCCGTCCCGGGATCTGCTGCCTGGGTAATCGGCCGACCGATAACGAGATAGTCAGAACCCATACGCAAGGCTTCAACGGGTGTCATAATCCTCTTTTGATCGTCGGACGAGCTTTCATGAAGTCTGATCCCGGGGGTAACCAGCACAAACTCATCCCCCAAGTTTTGACGCAAAAACTGTGCCTCATGCGCTGAACATACCACCCCGTCAATCCCCACCGATTGAGCCAATGCAGCCAACCCCAATGTCTGTTCTTGTACCGATCGTTCGATACCGATTTGACCTAAATCCCTATCGTCCAGTGATGTCAATACGGTTACCGCAATCAGCAACGGTGCAGAATCTACTCCGGCCAGGGCATCCTTTGCGGCTTCCAACATACTGCGCCCCCCCGAGGCGTGTACGTTGAGCATCCACACTCCGAGCCTGGCCGCCGCCCGGCATGCAGCGGCCACAGTATTGGGTATATCGTGTAATTTCAGGTCCAGAAAAACCTTAAACCCTTGCTTAACCAGCGCCTCCACCAAACTCGGGCCTGCGGAGACGAAGAGTTCAAATCCTACTTTCAGCCGACAAGAATTGGGATCCAATTGTTCGACGAACTGCAGCGCCTGCTGAGCGTTTGCAAAATCAAGCGCAATAATGAGTCGACTGTGCTTGGTAAGAATGGTCATAATAAAACCTAGTTCAAAAAAAAAGCATTAATCCACTGAGCCTGAGAGAGGTAGTAAGAAAAAACGTGACTACTCACCCACCCTCAAATAGAGGGTAACTGCTCATACCCGTGCCCCAAATTCGTCAGTTCAAGGCGGAAAATGTGATCATACTCATGTATTTGAGCATTTTCGAACGCAGGATTGGCGGATTTGGGGTGCAGTTATGAGTAGTTACAAAAGAACAATATCAAACGCTATAGTGTTTATCTGCTAGCGCAGTCTCTTTGTTCTCAATTCTGGGCTGAATTGTCCCCCATCCATGACAACAGGGACATTGCCAAAACACGCCCCTCACTTCAAAACCACAGCGCACACACTGATGTGAAATTTGAGCATCCAGGTGATGGTCTAAGGCATTTGCGATACAACAGAATACCTCAGGGTGACCGTACCCATCGTTATCGATTACATATTGGATGTACTTTCTCAATAAACTTAACGGCACATCCTGCTTCTCCAACTCTTCTTTCAATAAAACTCTCAAGTTCTGGACATCTCCCCGTTCACGATAGCTTTCTATCAGGCCGAGGATGGAAGAGAGTTCATGGTGATCATTATGGATTTTCTGTAGATAACCTTGATACCCAATAAGATCATCATTTTCTTCATGGGCTCGCTTAAGCAGCGGGAGGACGAAACTAAGATACTGCAGATTTTGAGTGAAAACATTACTATAGTATTTTATAGCCGTTTGGTAATCTTCCTTCTCAACACAGAGGTCACCCAACAGAATACTGGCTCGCACACACTTACGATCGTAGGAGAGTGCTTTTTTTGCCATCTTTTCGGCAATTTTCAACTGCTGGTTCTGTTTCGCTTGCCCCCCCAATTCGCAATAGTAATGTGCGATCACACCATTTTGCTTCAGTGGCTTCATTTTCTGAAGACTGACGGCATTGTCAATCGCCTTTTCCCAGTCTCTTTCTTGTTCATAGAGCTCTTTCAGGTGTTGATGTGCCTCTTTTTTTTGTATACCAATTGCAATGACTTCTTTGAACAACCCTTCTGCACGGCCAAGCAATCCCGCCTTTAAGTAATCACGACCCAATTCCAGCAATGCTGTAGCTCGATGTATCTTATCCAGATTTGGCCTAGCGATTAGATTCTGGTGGATCCGTATGGCACGATCAACCTCCCCCCTTTGCCTGAATAGATTACCAAGTACTACATGCGTCTCGATAGTATCCGAATCCACTTCTACGAAGCGAATAAAAACCTCGAGCGCCTTGTCTGGCTGTTCGTTGACGAGAAAGTTTATCCCTTTGACATACTCGTTTGGGATATTAGGGATATCGTTATTCGTGGATTTTTCTTCCGACCACTTGGCAGTGTACCAACCCGATGCGGCTGCGACCGGGAGCAGCAACCATAGCAAATCCAGCATCAAGGATAGTTCAACAATAACTTGGTCATTTGGTACTCAGATTTAGCCCGAATATTTCATGAATTGAAGATGAAATGTAAAAAGGTTGGGTTATTATTGAACCATTGCTTAGGGTGGATCTTTGAGGGGCATTTTTCGCAGATTTTGAATCTCTTGCTCAAGGGCCAACATCCTTTTGCGTAATCCGCGGATCTCAATTCGAGATTTGAATTTTGATCCATAACATACGATGAGGCTAAGAACTACACCAACAAAAACGGCCAGCAAAACAAGAACGGCCACGGGTAGTTCAAATTGGCCTAGATGATAATTGATCGCAACGGAACTCTTATTCAGTAAAGTAAAGATGACTCCCATCAGGAATACTAAAAGATATAAGGCGGTGGAAGCTAAGCGAAGCATCTGAGAGATTATAAACCAGCTACTCAAGTCCCATTATTAGATATCCCACCATTGACCCGCTCGCGTAATTCTTTACCTGGCTTAAAATGGGGTACATGCTTTCCAGGAAGTTTTACCGACTCACCGGTCTTGGGGTTTCTGCCGATGCGCGGAGGCCGAAAGTGCAGAGAGAAACTACCGAATCCGCGTATCTCAATACGTTCCCCGGCCGCTAGAGACTTGCTCATCTGCTCTAATAAACTCTTCACAGAGAGTTCCACATCTTGACAGATAAGATTATTTTGCTTCCCGGCAATGGCTTCAATAAGTTCCGATTTTGTCATATCCCCTACTGTATTTATTAAAATCCTGTAGTCGTTTTTCGTGTCACAAGTATAGAAACCACTGCGGACGGGTCTGGCAAGCCGGATAATTCGTTCATTTTCGTTAAATAATGAACGAATTATCCGGCTCGGCCAATCTAGCCTTCGCTACGGTCGCCACTCTCGGACAGGCGCCTAGGAATCTCCCTTCTCCTTCATTTTTTCTTTGAGGAGTTCACCTAACGATGTCGTCGCTGTACTGATGTTGCTGTAATCCTGTAACACCGCCGCTTCTTCGGCATATTCTTTAGCCTTGATCGACAGGTTGATGACCCTGCGCTTTCCATCAACACCGATGAATTTTGCCTCTACCTTATCGCCGACTTTCAAGAGGGTGCGCGCATCACTTACTCGATCACGGGCCAGTTCAGAGGCGCGTAAATTTCCTTCAATACTGTTTCCAAGATCTATTAATGCGGCCTTAGCATCGACTTCTTTCACGGTCCCATTAACAATACTGCCCTTGGAATGCTCAGCGACATAGGATGAGAAGGGATCTTTATCCAATTGCTTGATACCCAGAGAGATGCGTTCACGATCTGCATCCACAGAGAGTACGACAGCTTCAACCTCATCTGCCTTTTTATATTCTCGAACAGCCTCTTCACCCGGTAGATTCCAGGATAGATCCGACAGATGAACCAATCCGTCGATACCTCCCTCCAGACCCACGAAGATACCAAAATCAGTAATAGATTTGATCGTACCTTTGACACAATCACCCTTGTTTTGAGTGGCGGCGAAATCATCCCAAGGATTGGGTTTACACTGTTTCATCCCCAAGGAAATCCGCCTTCGCTCCTCGTCGATGTCGAGTATCATCACCTCAACTTCATCGCTTAGGGTAACCAGCTTAGAAGGATTGACATTCTTATTGGTCCAATCCATTTCTGAGACATGGACCAGACCTTCAACACCCTCTTCTATCTCTACAAAGCAGCCATAATCAGTAATATTAGTTACCTTGCCAAATAATCGGCTCCCTTCGGGATAACGACGTGAAAGATCCTTCCAGGGATCATCGCCCAGTTGCTTCAGTCCCAAGGATACGCGATTGCGTTCGCGATCGAACTTGAGCACTTTCACGGAGACTTCTTCACCGATAGACACGACCTCGGATGGATGCTTGACCCGTTTCCAGGCCATATCCGTGATGTGCAACAACCCGTCCAAGCCCCCAAGATCCAAGAAAGCACCGTAATCGGTTAGATTTTTTACGATACCCTTGACGACCACCCCTTCCTCAAGGCTTTCAAGCAGGGCCTCGCGTTCCGCATTGTATTCCAATTCAACGACGGCCCGTCGGGAAACAACAACATTATTGCGTCTCTGATCGAGTTTGATGACCTTGAACTCAAGGTCTTTTCCCTCCAGATAGGTCGTATCACGCACCGGCCTTACGTCAACCAAAGACCCTGGAAGGAATGCCCTGACTTCTCCTAGTTCTACGGTAAACCCGCCCTTAACCTTGCCGGTGATAACTCCCGTAACATTGTTGCCCGCATCGAAGGCCTTTTCCAAGGTTCCCCAAGCCCGGGCACGTCGTGCCTTTTCAAAGGATAAGAGAGTTTCCCCAAATCCGTCTTCTACCGCATCCAGTGAAACCTCAATTACATCGCCCACATTAACACTGATCTCGACACCGCTGGGAGTGCGAAACTGCTCGATCGGTATCACGCCCTCTGACTTCAGGCCAGCATGCACGATGACAACATCATTCCTAACCTCGAGCACAGTCCCATTAATAATGGTACCGGGACGCATCTGGATATGATTTAGACTTTCTTCAAATAACTCCGCAAAACTCTCACTCATGGACTGAATAAACTCGTATTTATAACTATGGGACAGGGGTAGCCAATATTAAAACAACTACTGTCCCGCAGGTTGAGAAGCTGCCTGAAACATCAAATGGGAGATCGGCAATCTTCTGGGTTAACAAAATCATCTCACCACCGCGAGGACTTTCTCAAGCACCTCGTCGATACTCAAATCGGTCGAATCAATTACGATAGCATCTTCGGCAGGTTTGAGTGGCGCTACAGAACGATTTCGATCTCGTTCGTCACGCTCGGCAAGCTCGTTTAAAACGGCGTCAAGGCTAGCACCAATTCCTTGTTCTTTCAACTGTTTATAGCGTCTCCTCGCACGCTCTTCAAGGGTCGCGGTAAGAAATATTTTCAGGTCGGCCTGAGGGAAGACCACGGAACCCATATCCCTGCCGTCGGCGACCAACCCCGGCCAACGGGCATATTCACGCTGTCTGTGCAACAATGCCTCGCGCACCGGCCCGAGTGCCGCAATCTTGGACGCCGCATTACCGCAGCGCTCGGTGCGACTGTCTCGGGTTACATCCCGACCCTCGAGGAAGATGGCACGCCCACCATCGGCAGTAATTTCAAAACGCATGTCCAGTTGACTCGCTAGCCGCACCAAGGCCTGGCAGTCATTCAAGACCACGCCATGGCGTTGCGCCGCCAACGCCAAAATACGGTAAACCGCCCCGCTATCGAGCAACCGGTAACCAAGGCGCCGTGCCAGCAGTTGGCTCAGGGCGCCTTTGCCGGAACCGCTGGGGCCATCTACGGTAATCATCGGGATTTTATTCCTGGACATCGCCTTATTGTCGCACAGTAATTCCTAATCCGGCATTTTTCGCCAATTGGGGAAAACCGGGAAAAGAGGTATTAACGTTATCACAATCCTCTATCTCGATGGCAGTCTCAGAACACAATCCAGCCATGGAAAAGGCCATCGCAATACGGTGATCACCCCGGCTGTGCACCGTTGCGCCTCTGATCTGACCACCTTCTATGACGATGCCATCGGCGGTAGGCGTAGACTTTATACCACAGGCCTGCAGACCCTGGGCCATTACCAAAATCCGATCGCTTTCCTTAACCCTCAACTCCTCGGCTCCTCTCAGCACAGTTCGCCCCTTGGCGCAAGCGGCAGCGATAAAGATTGCCGGAAACTCATCGATAGCAAGAGACACCAGTGATTCGGGGATGTCTATTCCTTTGAGTGGCGAGGCGCTAACCCTGATATCGGCCACCGGCTCCCCCCCTACCGTCGTTTCGTTGATCACCTCAATGTTGGCTCCCATGTGTTTAAGTATCTCTATCACTCCGGTGCGGGTAGGATTGATACCGACGTGTTCGAGCAATAATTCGGAACCCTCGCGGATACTCGCTCCCACTAGAAAAAACGCTGCCGAAGAGATATCGCCAGGTACATCCACGCTGGCCGCAGTGAGCCGGGCATCGGCAGTCACGCAAATCTGCCTCCCTTGACGTTCCACGGGATAGCCAAAACCAGTCAGCATACGTTCCGTATGGTCCCGGGTAGGTGCGGGCTCGCGCACGCAGGTCCTGCCACCGGCATAGAGACCTGCCAGCAGCAGGCAAGACTTCACCTGAGCGCTGGCCACCGGCATGTCATAGTCTATTCCCCGCAATCCCTCGGAGACCTTGATAATCAAAGGCGGTGTTCCCCCATCGGCGGCTTCTATTTGCGCACCCATCCGCATCAACGGCTGGGTGACTCTGCGCATCGGTCTTCCAGTAAGCGAGTGATCACCGGTAAGCACAACATCGAACGACTGCCCGCTAAGCAACCCAGCGAGCAAGCGCATAGAGGTGCCCGAATTACCCAGATAAATCGGCACATCAGGAACCTTCAATCCCCTTTTTCCTACGCCATGGACCACCACCCGTCCGTCATGGGGTCCTTCGATCGAAACACCCATGGCACGCAGCGCTTCTATGGTCGCAACGCAGTCCTGCCCTTCGAGAAATCCGCTGATCTGGGTGACACCCTCGGCGATGGCCCCTAGTATCACAGAACGGTGAGAAATGGATTTATCCCCCGGCACACGGAGCACGCCCCATAAGCGTCCACCAGGTTGCACCAGAAATCGAATCTTCGAATGAGTCATTTTCGGTTCTACCAGATAAGTCATTAACCAATCTTCAAGCGATCACGGGCCTGTTTTGCACGATTAAAAATCTTTAATAAGGCCTCTCCGTCACCCCGCTCTATGGCATCGGAGATGACCGTAAAATCTTCCTGAAAACGCGCCATCATGTCCAGCAAGGCATCACGATTGGCTACACAAATGTCGCGCCACATCACGGGATCACTCGATGCAATACGGGTAAAATCACGAAACCCACCCGCGGCAAAGCGGAAAATTTCGTCGTGATCCCCCATGCGCGCTAAACTATCCACCAGGGCAAAGGCCAGCATATGGGGCAAATGACTGGTCGCAGCAAGGACCTGATCATGATGCCCGACTCCGGTTTGTTCAACAATCGCACCGGTAGCACTCCACATATCATGCACGCTGCGTATGGCCTGCGCGGAACTGGATTGTAACGGCGTCAGAACTACCCGTCGACCGTCAAACAGCTCCGCAAAAGCTGCCTCGACACCACTTTTCTCCGTCCCCGCAATGGGATGAGCCGGCACGAACCCCGCCGGCAGCATCCCTAGTGCCGAATGCACGGCATCGACGACACTGGCCTTCGAACTGCCCACATCGGTGAGTACGGTCTGTTCTGTAAGTGCGCCCTTGATCTGTCCACAAACCGTTCGCATTGCACCCAAAGGCACACCCAACACAATCACATCGGCACCATCAGCGGCACGCGCCGCATCGAGATCAAACCGATCGATAACCCCGAGTTCCACCGCCCGATGAAGATGCTCGCTACGGCGACTGCTACCGACGATCTCATTGACCATGCCGGCCCGTCGCAACGCCAGGGCCAACGAACCACCGATCAACCCTACCCCGATGATGCACAGTCGATCAATCATAGTCTCAATACCCTGTCTAAGGCATGCAACAAATACTGGATTTGCTCCTGCGTACCCACCGTGATACGCAAATGATTGGGAAATCCATAATTTGCCACCGGTCTGACAATCACCCCATGGCTTAGTAGACCCTGGTAAACGGGCAATGCCAAACGGCCCATATCCACACAGATAAAATTACCCACCGAAGGAATATAGCGCAGCTGACGCTCATCAAAGGCCGTCCGCAATCTCTCCATCCCCCCCAAATTCAGTTCCACGCTGCGAAGCACATGCCCCTCGTCATTCAGCGCAGCCAAGGCGGCCTGCTGAGCCAGGCTATTGACATTGAATGGCTGGCGCACGCGATTGAGCATTTCGGCAACTACCGGATCAGATATTCCATACCCGATGCGTAGCCCCGCCAAGGCATATACCTTGGAGAAGGTACGCGTCACGATAAGATTGGGATAATGCTTCAGCCAGTCGATGGTATTAGGATATCCAGGCGCTTTTACGTATTCAAAGTAGGCCTCATCCACCACCACCAGGATATGCTTGGGTATGCTGCCGACGAATGCCCGCAGTGCATCGTGCTCCAACCATGTTCCGGTGGGATTATTAGGATTAGCGATAAACACAGCCTGGGTACGGGCATTGATCATCGCTGACATCGCTTCCAGATCATGACCGAAGGCCATGGGATGCCCGGCATCCAGAGCTGGAGCTACCTTAGCGCCGGCCCCCACGGCCTGAGTGACGATGGGATAAACCGCAAAGGCATGTTCGGAATAAACGGCTTCTCGATCGGGGTTTAAGAAGGCCCGAGCGATCAGGTCCAGTACATCGTTTGACCCATTGCCAAGGGTAATGCACTGTGGCTCGACATCATGTCTGCGAGCCAACGCTTTTTTGAGCGCATAAGCATTGCCGTCAGGGTAGAGTCGAATCGATTCCAAACCTCCCCGCAAGACCTCGATCACTCGGCGACCGGGTCCCCATGGGTTTTCATTGGATGCAAGTTTGATCGCGACATCGATGCCCAGCTCGCGTTCCAATTCTTCTATGGGTTTCCCCGGTTGGTAGGGACTGAGTTGCCGGACCCCGAGAGTGGCTAGAGCGGTAAAGTCGATGGGCATCTAGGCAACCGATTGACTGTCAGCGAAGGTCACATCACGGCCCGGGGATAGGAGCCTAGAACGTTGAATAAATTGGCCTCTTCCCGCAAATCCCGCAACGCCGCACTAATATTTTTATCGTCCATATGCCCTTCAATGTCCAGGAAAAATACATATTCCCAGTTGACACAATGCGATGGGCGTGACTCGATACGCGTCATACTCACCCGGTGACGAGCCAGTGGCTCCAGCAATCTGAACAGGGATCCGGGTTTATTCCTCGCACCTACCAGGACGCTAGTCTTGTCACTGCCACTGGGCGAGGCATTCGGCCGCCCAATGATGAGGAATCGCGTGGTATTGTTTGGATTGTCTTCGATATTGCTTTTCAATATCTCTAACCCATATCTTTCGGCGGCCGAATCGCCCGCGATCGCCGCTGCATTGGGCTCAGACAGGATGCGTCTTGCGGCCTCAGCATTACTGCTGACGCCAATACGCTCGGTGCGCGACAGATTACTATCCAACCATTCTCGACACTGAGCAAGGGATTGTTGATGCGAATAGACGCGCTCGAGTTGTTCCATACGCACCCCCGCGCTGAGTAGATGATGATGAATCCGCAGTTCCACTTCGCCGCTGATCTTGAGTGGAGACTGTAGAAACATATCTAGGGTGTAGTTGACCACGCCTTCCGTGGAGTTCTCGATGGGTACCACACCATAATGACTGGTCTTGGACTCGACCTCGCGAAACACCTCATCAATCGCATTCAATGGAGTGATTTTAACAGAATGACCAAAATGCTTTAACGCCGCCTCTTGGGTAAAGGTACCCTCAGGACCCAAGAAAGCAATATTCAATGG
>JAAEPA010000763.1 GCA_024222475.1 Gammaproteobacteria bacterium
ATATCAATCTCTTCGAAATCAGGGACTTGTTCGGTTGCTGTGATCAGTGCGCATGCTTGTTCACATAGGTGGCAGCCAGGCGTTGAGTACAGCGTATAAGTGGGCATAGAGATAGAGTGGTGGTTAAGATACGTATGGGATTGATCATCGTTTCGGCCATCAAGCCAAACCTCCCGTAGGATAATGAAATGGACCCATCCCCCTTCCAAACCGGCTTCGAAAGAGCCAAGATGGTAAAGGAAAACATCCATCTAAAGGAAGAGAGAGGGTCCGACATGAAGATTAGCAAGAAAGTAGTACGAATGGGAATCGACTTGGGCAAAAATACGTTTCATCTGTCCGGGGTAGAAGCCAGCGGTTCGACGGTGCTGAAGAAGAAGCTGCGCCGCAAGCAGTTGCTTGAGTATTTTGCGAATCTACCCGTGTGCTTGGTGGGTATGGAGGCCTGCGGCGGAAGTCACTATTGGGCCCGCGAGATCGCCAAGCTGGGACATGAGGTGAGGCTGATCAGCCCCCAATTCGTGAAGCCGTATATCAAAGGAAACAAGAACGACTACAATGATGCAGAAGGGATTTGTGAAGCCGTAGGGCGCCCGAACATGCGCTTTGTCACGATCAAGGACATAGAACAGCAAGACCTCCAAGGTCTGCACAGGATTCGCCAGTCGGTGGTCAAGCAGCGTACGGCGCTGGCCAATCAGATCCGCGGGCTGCTCGGTGAGTATGGGATCGTTGTTGCCAAGGGGATAAGCCAGATCCGCCCCCGGATTCCCCAGATCCTGGAAGATGCAGAAAACGGTCTGACGGATCGATTTCGGGGCTGGCTTGCCGAGCTGTTAGAGGCCTTTCGCGCGCTGGATAAACGTATCAAGAAGTACGACCAGCAGATTCAGCGTGAACATGCGGGCAGTGAGGTCTGCCAGCGTCTCAGCGCCATAGAAGGCGTCGGTCCACAGAGCGCCACGGCAGTCGTGGCCACCTATGGTGATGGCAA
>JAAEPA010000764.1 GCA_024222475.1 Gammaproteobacteria bacterium
GGTTTCTGAAGAGTTTCAGATCAATGCTTCCAACCGTGGAGTGATCTGGCTCGCTGGCTGTGCCGATGCCTTAGTCCGAGAGTGTACAGATTACGACAAGCCATGACCGGCAGAAAAGGGCTCGGAGCCGCCATTTGCGGCACTGCACTCTCCGGAAGGCAGAATTGTTGGCACGAAGGACAGCTGTGCGGACGAAGTCCCATTTCGCTGCGCCAGGTCCAATGACTGCTTTCAACCTTCTAGGCAAGAACCGGTCGTTCTAACCGTGGCCATAAAACCCAATCACAACCGCCCAAACCCAAGCCGGGGCGACGTAAAGCAGGCCGATCTAGGTCAGTGATACGTCCCTAGATGCCTCTGCCAATAACCACTCGCAAAAGACCTTAACTTTCGCTCGGCGCATGTGCCCGTGGGGACAGACAAGCCAATAGGCGATATCAGTCTTCACGGCGAGGTCAAATGGCTTGATAAGTCGGCCAGCCTTTAAATCCTCAACAACAGCGGAATGACTAGCCAGTGCAACACCTTCCGCGTTGATCGCTGCTTCGATCGCCATATTTTCAACCGAGAATCTCGGCCCGCGCTCTACTTCAAGATCCTTAATTCCAGCCGCTTTGGCCCACATACTCCAATCCGGAGCTTGTAAAGTAAGCTTCCCCCAATCGACATGAAGCAGGCGGTGGTCCTTCAGATTCTCGAGGATGAGCAAGGGTTTTGCGCCGCCCAAGAGCTTGGGGCTGCAAACCGGGCCAACTTCTTCGCCAAAAATTCTGGTAACATGAAGCCCGGGATAGTCACCCATTCCAAGGCGTATACTCACATCGATGCCATCGCGGTCAAAGTCCCGAGCTTCCAGTGAGGCGTCGAGGCGCACATCAATGTTGGGATGGTTGCTAGAAAATTCTGTCAAATGGTGAACCAACCATTTGATGGCAAAGGTTGGGGCGCTACTCACTGTCAATAGGCCCGTCTCTTCCTCACGAGCCAAGCGCTCGACAGCTTCAGCGAGCCTGTCAAAACCTTCCGTCACCAACGGAAGCACGGTTTTGGCTTCTTCGGTTAGCTGGACCGCCCTAGTCATGCGGCGAAAGAGCGAAATGCCCAGATAGCTCTCCAACTGTTTAATTTGTTGACTGATCGCAGCCGGTGTTACGAAAAGCTCCTCTGCAGCCTTAGAAAAACTCAACCATCTTGCGGCCGCCTCGAAGGCCTGTAGCGATTTCAGAGGAGGCAGTCGGCGCATATGAGAATTCCAATCATGTATAGACAAGAAAATCTTATTCGTCACAATAGAAATCATCGTTTGTGCGAAGTGTCCAATGAAAGCTAAAAGCACGTATCAACGCGATGTCAAATCTCAACTAGGAGACAATCTCATGAACATGCATTTTCCATTGCAGTCGGTCTCTCTTTCCACGATGATTTCCGAAACAGCCTACCGGGTTGTTGTTGGCGTTGAGCGCCTTGCTCGGTTTACCCGCGGTGTGTTTCGCTCAGACAAATAGGAGATGCTGCAACAGATATCTCCAGCTCCGCAGTGAATATCTTTTTCCTTTTTCGGTCATTGCGGCTGAATCGCCAGCAACGGCCACGTTGAAATCTCGGAGCTGCAATTGGTCTGCCGATTCCAAAATCCAGGAAAACAAGCACCGTTTGACGATGAGTTCCGCCACCTCATTCAAATTGTTCGCAATAGCAAGATCTCGAATTGCTAGCTGACAATGAACTTTTGCTAAAACCTTCCGGTCAAATAAGTCCGTTTTTGTCCCGATGTCTTGCCTAATCGACAACCTTAGAAAACCTTTGTCACATTTTTTTTGACCGAAGCAGCTGAAGCTGCCATTGGCCGCACTGCCGAAAATATACCAGAAGGGCTCGAATCAGCCATTTGCGGCACTGCACTCTCCGGAAGGCAGAATTGTTGGCACGAAGGACAGCTGTGCGGAGATACCGTTGAAAAAGTCGGCGATTATTCGGCCTTTGACGTTGCGTTGAGGGTGTCCGCTTGTCTTTGTCACGCTGGATTTGGAACCAGCTTGGCGAGTTTGCGCAGGTTTTGCGCTGTTGCTGCCATTGGGAACTCGTCTTTTGCTCCGCCCCAGTGGCAGGTTTTTACACCGCCGTTGACAGGCCAATGGCAGCTTCAGCTGCTTCGGTCAAAAAAAATGTGACAAAGGTTTTCTAAGGTTGTCGATTAGGCAAGACATCGGGACAAAAACGGA
>JAAEPA010000765.1 GCA_024222475.1 Gammaproteobacteria bacterium
CGCCGGCGCCGAGACGGAACAACACGAGGTATGTGTATTCGACATCATTTCGGCTATCGATAAAGTGGCCGCCCATCCACCCCAGGTCGACATTCAAGAGAATCCGAAACTGGACCGTCTCATCGCCAACGTGTTACGCGTGTACCATTCACGCCGGCATCCGGGCCAACAAATCATTTTCGCCGATGTGAAAGAGGTTCATACAGCCATCAAGACCCACCTGGTCCGTGCGGGCATCCCCCTCGATGAAATCATTGTGGTCAACGCGGATACGGCCCCGGAAGTGAGCGACCGTTTGAAGATCCAGGATAAGTTCAATTCCGGCGAATACCGTATCTGTATCGGCGGCAAGTGTATCTCCGAGGGGATCGACCTCCAGATGAACACCCACTGTGCTCATTTCATCAACCTTTCCTGGGAAGGCGCCACCTTGGAACAACGGCTTGGACGTTTGGTTCGCCAGGGAAATGGTAATCGAAGGGTTGGCATCTATTACTACATCCTCGAAGAATCCACCGATATTTATCGGTTTATGACCATCCAGAGAAAAACCCAATGGGTGAACCATTTGCGCAGCTCCCAGACCAGCACGGTAAGTGACACAAGCATCTTCGCCGAGGAGGTTGATGATGAATTCCTCGTTTCTCTGGCCAAGGACAAGGCCAAGATGCTGGAGACTCTGACCACCTACAAGCGGGAACGTGAATTGTTGACCCAGGTGACCACCTTCGAAAAAACGCTCAAATTGATGTGTGAATTTGCCTGTCCCAACCAAAGAGAGCCATCCCTGGAGATCCTTCTTGGGTGTGAAGATCGACTCCCAAGGCTTCTTTGTCGGGGCCAACCCGTTAATGGCCTATTTGAATTATGGGAAAGACGGCAGCGTGATCAAAGACAGTGACCGC
>JAAEPA010000766.1 GCA_024222475.1 Gammaproteobacteria bacterium
GAAGGACATAGCGGCGTGGGCTTGTCGGTCTGGTGGCAAGACGTTAGGCGCAAGCATTGCGGCACGTTTAGAGTTCATCTGGACGGAAGACCTTGAGAGCCGTGTGTTGAGTGGTAGCGAAGACCAAGCACTCAATATGTACAACTACTGGCACGCTTGGGCCACTTCGGTATATGCTGGACAAGTCTCAGGCGATATACTCCGCAAGCGCACAAGCGTAAACGGCGGCAAGCTTGAAATACTCGCAGCGTCACAGAAGAAAGTACGCGGCGGTAAGATTCAGCGGATGTTCATTGACGAGGTGGACGAAGTTGATTGGGAACTGATCGAAGCGGCTGAAGGCATGGGCGCATCTCGAGAAGGACGCCCAGCCCGAACGGTGTACGGTTCAACGTGGCATCGTGTAGCGGGTTCGATGGGTAAGCTTGTCGGCGGTTGCCCCGATAACGGCGTAAGACTCCACAAGTGGAACCTTTGGGAGTGTATCGCACAATGTGGAGAAGATAGACATGAGTACGGAAGAAACTGCGGAACCTGCCCGCTTGGAGAAGATTGCCTTGCTGCCAGAGCCGACTTCGGGACACCCTATCGAGTGGCTTCTGGAGAATCGCGCCATGCTCAACCAGTTGGCATTGCAGCAGAACGCTATGGTATCTTCACTGTTGAAGATGCAATCAAACGCTGGCAAAAGCTGTCCAGAGCAACCGTTGATGCAGAATACCTCTGTAAGCGACCAAGCCCCGAAGGATTGGTCTATCCATCGTTCGACCCGCTCAGGCACGTCACCAAGTCAAAGCCCAACGACCTGACGATTTACCGGGCGATAGACTGGGGCTACAATATGTTCGTGTGCTTATGGTTGGGTAAGACCAAAGAAGGCACAATTTACTTACTGGATACCTACCGAGCCGAAACCGCCAAGGTTAGCACGAACGCCGAGTACATAAACAAGCACCCAATCCAGAACGTGGCGGGTACATTCTGCGACCCGGCAGGAAGGCAGACGAACGACCAGACCGGACGCACGAACGTCCAAGAGTTTAAACGCTTCGGGATAAACTGCACGTTCAGGCTTGACCGTAAATCCACGAACGTCAACAATGGAATAAAGCTGGTCACGAATCACCTTGACCCCGCAAGCGGGCCTCCAAGGTTCTACATCGTGGACACACCTGCGAACAAGATAGCGATCACGGCGATGCAATCCTACATAAACGCGAAACTCAACGGGGAATGGATTGACAAGCCGAAAGACCCGCAAGAATACGAGCATATACCAGACGCCTTGCGTTACTTCTTTGTTAATGCAACACAGGGGCCAAGTGCCTCAATCAAGCGTCTAGGAGCATCATAAATGGCAGTTGACCCTACCGAAAAGAACGCAATCTACCTTGATAAGATTGAGGAGTGGACGCAGAATACAGACTTCGCGGAGATGAGTCTGTCTATACTTCGTGACGGCGATTACCTCGATGAGTTCGGCGGTAAGGCAGCGGAAGCGGCGAGCCAATATAACCTCCGCAAAAAGATGTCAATGCAGTGGGATTTATGCCCCGACCTGATAGATATGAGGGTGCAGGAGTTATGGAGAACATCGCCAGCAAGGGACTACGAGGGGTCAAAGTATAAGGGAGAGATTGAGGCGTTCATTGCGGACGTAGACGGTGGCGGTACTTCGATTGACGGGTTTATGCGTGACGTTACGCGGCTGATGCACATCAACGGCGTGGATGTTCTGGTTGACCGGGAGAACACTGAAGGTATACCCGTATCGCGTGCTGATGAGAAGGGTAAGGCCATTGTGACGGCCTACACGCCTTCTGAACGATTCGATTGGGATACCGACCATGCGGGGAACTTCAACTGGGTACGGTTTGACGCTGGCTCTGTTGGCACGACCGACGAAACGCAAAGCGGCGGCGCACAGCGGTATATTACCTACACGAAAAACCTGTGGCGTGTGTACCTGATTGACGAGGACGGGAAGCAAGCCGAGGAAGTCGCCGAAGGCGCGCACAGCATGGGAATCGTTCCAGTAGTGCCTATCTACTGGGCGAAGTCGGTTCAATATCCTAACTGCGGCGTTGCAATGTCGCTGATGTCTCGCCTTTCGCCGATTAGTCGCTATATGCTCAACCTGACCTCGCAGGGTCAATTAGATTTGTATCTGTCCGTGTGCTTCTTGGTAGCGTCTGGTGTTGAAGTTGACCAACTCCCCTCGGCTATCGGCGCATCCACGCTGATGACCCTGAGCGACCCAAGCGCAGACCTCAAGCCTGTATTCACCCAAACCGACCACATCAAAGAGAAGGCCAACTGGCTGAACATGGCGACCCTCGCACAGTTGCGAATCGGTAAGGTTCTAGGCTTGGCGGCATCGTTGGAAGGCCGCGCACAATCGGGCGTACAGGTTGCAATGGAGGCGTCACCACTCCATTCAGAGTTGAGTGCTACCGCGAAGAACCTCGAATCGTCCGAGACTGAGATTGTACGGTTAGCTGTATCGCGTGCAAGAGGCGAACTGATAGACCGTGACGACTTGGGCTATTCTGTCAAGTATAACGACAGGTTCACGCTCCAGAGTGCCACCGACCTTATCAAACAGGCGAGCGACCTTGCGAAGATTCCCAACGCTTCGGAACTGTCCGACCTTATCAGAATATACCTCCGCAAGATACTCGACCACGGCGCACGACAAGGCTCCAAGGAATACGAGGACGCTGACGAACAACTCAAGAACTTTACAGCGGACAACGTAAATACTGATATTGGACTTGACAAGCTGGAAGCCGAGACCGTATAATATAGGAAACGTTACAGGAGAAGGAAGATGACACCTGCCCCGAAAAAAACAACCTCGCAAGAACCCCCTCCATTTGCTATACCTATCACCGAAGACGAACACAGGGCGTATAGTCAATTCGTTGAGATTTTAGACGCATGGGCCAAGGGAGACGATAATGCTTCATGTGCTGCCCGTGGATGATTGGATAGAACACCGCGAAGATACCACTTGTGTCTGCAATCCTACCATAGAAACAGCAGGCGGCGAGATGCTCGTTATTCATAACGCGGTAGACGGACGAGAAGAAAACGAGACGAATAACATTAGCGCAGGAGAAGGACGATGAGCAAAAAAGAACTGACAATGGCCGTTTTTGATGGCCTCCCGGCGAATATCCAAGTGGCGTGTGTTGACTATGACGGGCTGCTAAAATTCGGCGACAATGCAGATGTTCGATTCACTTGGGCATCTGAACGGTGGCGAGGTGCGGAGTGGTTGAAAGAAATCGAAGGCACCAACTTTAAGCCTCTAACCCACCTTCGGCGGTATCCAAGAGTTGCGTAATGGCAGACAGAATAGTTGCAGCAGTCAGGATGAAGCGCAAGGTCTTGGAGGGCGTTGACCAGCAATCCGACATCATAGACATCCTTGACAACTTCGTTCGCAAGACGATATTTCGCGAGCCTGACCGGGAAACCCGCAAGCTAAAGCGTGAATTGGTCGCGCTGATGCGGAAGAAATACCTTCCCCGCGCTGATGAGTCGGGTAGACGTTCAGCGGTTCCCATCCTCGATAGGATTGGCGGCGACGCTGCGGTAGCGAAGGGTGCAAGGCTATCCGGTAGACCGTTACGATACCTCTCAGGGTTTCGCCAAGCTAATATTAAATGGTTCGCTCAGGAGGTGGAGACATCGACGGTTGCGATCAGTTCGGAACTCAAAGCACAGCTCGCAAAGGCATCACGCGACTCAATCGCCCGTGCGGATATGATATCCGATGTGATTGACTCGTACAAGGCTGAACTGAAACAGACACGCAAGGCGCGTCGTGTTCTCGAACAGGCGAACAAGGCACTAGCCAACGCGGAAGCCACAGGCGACTTGAAAGCGATTAAGGCTGCACGCAAGGCACGCTCCAAGGCCAAGAGCGCGGCGCACAATGTCAAGACCGCGATGGGGCGCATGGAAACGCGAGTCCAAGGCGCGGCCCGTGACGCAGTACGCAGGGAGACACAACGCGCCCAACTTGCTACCTATCGTCAAGCTGGTTACACGGTATATACGTGGGTAGCGGTTAATGGCGCAGCGGCGTGTGACTCTTGCACCGCGTTACACGGCACAACGCGGAGCCTGAAAGAATGGCAGGGCAACCAACCCGGCGACGGTCATACATACTGCGGTGGTAGTTGCATGTGCGAACTCGTGCCACAAGAGTTTACCAAGGATAACGAGAGCATAAAGGAACCTGTAAACCCGTATCTATTCGACGCACTGGAGAAGTGATATGCGATACGCACTAATATTAATCCTAATCGCTGGATGCACAGCACCGACAGCACAAGACGCTTGGCGTGTTGCGTGTGATATCGAGTACACACCTGAGCCCGCAGGGCAAGACTACTGGCAGCATCCATCCATCACCCTCACGCTAGGCACAGGCGATTGTGAAGACAAAGCGTTGCTCTTGTGGCATCAATTGAAACAACTGGGCGTGAAGGATGTGAATTTCTGCGTTGGAATCGTACATCCGATCTTCGCTCCGGGCGGCCATGCTTGGGTAGAGATTGGTCGTGGCGGCTTGGCGATAGTCCTTGACCCCACGCAAGAGTTCCTGCAACCTCGTTGGATGCTGTCGGACATGGCGTACATGAAAGCCCCTCGCCGGATACACGACGTGAAGATTCGAGCATTCAAGGCTGGAAGCGGATTGGAAGATTTGAACCCCGCAAGGGGATACTAACTTGGTCCCGACTTGGGGACTTAGTACCGATACACGGTGGCGGGATGTGCTGGCCCTTCTCCCCGGCCTCTCGTCACCACCCAAACACCCGACGCGGCTCACGAGTCGCCTATTCTGTCGGGTTCATTCATTCCCTTGCTACGGGGATAGTAGCGAAGTCCTACCGTCTTGAGCTTATGCCCGACGCGTAGGCACGAACGCACGCGAATCATCTAAAGTAAGACCGTGTTGTAATGCGGAATCGGGTGTAACCCCCGTTCGTGTGCGTCAATATCGCGGGATGGCGCAGTCTGGTTAGCGCGGAAGGCTCATATCCTTCAGGTCACGAGTTCAAATCTCGTTCCCGCTATTAAACAAGCCGCCCCAGTTGGGGCAAAGCCGCTCCAGTAGGAGCAAAGCCGCGCCGGATGGCGCAGGAGAATTGTTATGTCAGACGAAGGAACAAAAGATAAGGTCGAATTAACAGACGCACACAAGAAGGACATCCGCGAAAAGAAGAACGCTCAGGCCGCACTGAAAGCCGCGACTGCCGAGAACGACGAGTTCAGGGCGCGACTAGAGGCGATTGAGAGTGAGAAGGCAGACGCACAAGCGAAAGCCGACGCGGAGAGGCTTGAATCCAAAGGGAAGTACGACGAGGCGCTTGCGAAGCAACAGGAAACTGCGGCGGGCAAGATTGCCGAAGCGAACACTCGCGGAGACAAGCTGACATCCGCATTACAGAACGCTCTGGGGCGTAACGCTCTGGTCGATGAGCTTGGTAGTGCGGGCGTGAAAGCCGAATATCTTAACGAAGCGGCTAGTCTGTTGAATGGTCGATACAATGTTGCTTTAGATGACGATGGCAATCCATCCGTCACGGTGTTGAAAGACGGTGCGCAGATGATGGGCGAAGACGGCACTCCTGCCACACTCGCCGACCTCGCTAAAGCCTTCGCAGCATCACACGCTCATTACCTCCCACCCTCGGGCGATAATGGCACAGGGTTATCTAAGAACGGCTCGCCGGGTACAGTCACGATTGAGGAATTGGACGCGGACAAGACCGGACGAAAGATGGCAGAATACATTGAAAAACACGGACGGGACGCTTACCTCAAGTTGTCACTGTCCAAGAAAAAGAAAGCAGAATAAATTATGGCACGTTCAACTAATCTTGTTATCCCTGAAGTGACTGAGGCCGCTGCGCTTCGTCGCCTTGTGGAGCGAATCGACGTTTTCAACGCAGGCTCAAACAACACTATGACGCTCAGTGTTGACGAAGGCTTGCTCAACCGAATCGGCGGCGGCGACCACATTGAGCCGATTCAATTGACTCGACCTTCGGGCATTGACGCCCATGTGGATGAGGCAGACCCCGCCGCGTCGGACACTGCGGTGACAATCGCACAGGCTAAGGGCGCTTCGGTGTTCCAGAGCAGACGCGCGTACATCGCTCACACCCGTGACGAAGTGATGCGTGGCAAGTTCACGCCTGAGCAGTATTCGTCCGCTATTGGCGAGATGATTGCGGATGACCGCTTTGTGTCTATCCGTGAACGTCTTATCGCTATCGGCGTTGCCTCGATTGACTCGATGGATACTCCGGGCGCGAACGCCCACATCCTCGATGTTTCGGTTGGTAAGACCGCTGGTGCAGCCGCGACGATTACCGCTGCGCGCTTGAACCTGTTGCTGGCGAAGATGGGTGACGCACGCGAGGACATCAGCACGTTCGTGATGCACTCCAGCGTGTTCCGTGACTTGGTTGGCGATTCGATCACTAACTACAAGGTTGACCGCGTTGCGGGTACGACCTTGCACTCCGATGTCCCCGCCGCGTTTGGGCGTAGCATTGTTGTGGTCGATGACGCTTCACTGACTTCCGCACTGACCTCAACGTACTACGATGAGTATTACACGCTTGGTCTGGGTACGAACCAATTGAACGCGAAGATCATCAGCTTCGACCCGCTCTCAACCTTCCAAGATGACAGCCTCAAGGTTGTCAAGTGGACGACTCGACAGGACTATGATGTTGAGTTCAGCGTTGGTGGCATGATGTGGACGGCGGCTGGTACGAACGTCAACCCGACGGACGCAGAACTTGCGACAGCGGCACGATGGGATGAATATCTCAGCGACCACCGCGAATGCAAGTGCGTCAAACTTGTATCCAATATCGCACAATAATGACTCCACACGGAACTAGGGCGGTAATCATTGGCAACGGTTCATCTGTTGACCGGATGCCGCCAGAGTTCTGGTGTCAGGATGTGTTGTATATAGGCACTAATCGGGCGCTCTGTCTCAACGCGATGCAGGGCGTCCGATTGGATGCTATGGTTATCCGAGATACTTATCGGAGCCTGTGGCATAAGATCGAAATTGGATGGCAGTACCATGAGGACTTCTGGAAACCGTTTCGGGGTTACAAGGTAGGGCCATCAGATAGACGGACGGTACATTGCGACGAGTTCGTGCGTCAGGTTCCGGGTTGGCAGTACAAAGAAGTACGCGACAGGAACGACGAAGCGGCGATATGCCGCAATGTCAGCGTTTCGATAATGGCCTGCAATGTTGCGTGGCTATGGGGTGTGCGTGACTTTCAGCTTGCCGGCGTGGATTACTGCGGCGACATGGCTCAGATGTCGGGGATGTATGACGTTTCGACAGGCGACGATACGCGATACGCTCGCCCTGTTCCCCCGTCGATTGAGCGTGCGTTTACCGCCATGCGGAATGCGATAGAGAAGGGCGGCGGGTCAATAGTGAACTGTTCGCCGGGAACGAAACTGCAATGTATAGGGTGTTCCAAGGAGAAGGCTGGACATACGTTGTAAACCCGAAAGCGGCCTCTACGTCGATCAAGTGTGCGATAACTGGCCTGAATGAATCGGTAGTGCACCTGCGGGCGAAGGCCGAGCGGGTTGTTAGGGTCGAAGGTTACTCGTTTTCGTTCGTTCGCCATCCGTGGACGCGGTTGGTTTCGACTTGGGCTGATAAGGTGTTGCGTGATAAGCCTCAATGGGGCTTCCCTGAAGTGGGGATAACGCAGTACATGGAACTGGCTGATTTTGTTGAGAAGGTTTGTGCTGCACCAAGACAGTGTGATTGCCACATCAGGCCGCAGGCGTGGCACATCCCAGTGGATACATGGTGCGGTAGAGTTGAGAATATCGAGTTGGATTGGGAACGGGTCATGCTCCGCACGGGCCTTCCGAGGCTTGAGCGATGCAAGACAAGCGACCACAGGCCCCCATTTGAATACCTCACCCGCGATTTAAGAGCGATGGTATCCAAGCGGTTTGCTGATGACTTTAAGAGATGGAAGTACGAGTGGCCCATGTAGGGATAGAAATAACGTCCCGTTGCAATATGGCCTGTGCGATGTGCAGCCATCCGGTAATGAAGCGGGCGAAGATGGATATGCCGTGGGAGCGGTTTGAACGTGTTGTTTCTGACATCGCGGCGAACGGGCATGAACTTCGCGGGATGCAGATGATGGGCGAACCGTTACTCGCGGTGAAGTATTGCGAGGCAGTTGGGCATCTGAGAGATAATGGCGTACCAGTAACTAACGCATTCTACACCAACGCGGAACTCTTAACGCCTAAGCTGGTTGAGAAGATGGCGTTCTTTGGTTGGTTTGACGTTCATAAGGCCACGAAGAAAATATGGCTTGGTGTTGACACGATGAACCCCAAAGAGTACGCGAGGCTCAGGGGTGGCGACTTTGACAAGGTAGTACACAATATTGAGAACTTCTGCCGTTGCGTTAAGCATTACAGCCTCCCCGGCTTGGCGATACAGCGGATGCAGACGAAATGGAACCCAGACGAGCCGATAGAAGCGTTTGAGCGGTTCGGCGTCCCGGTGGTCACCCGGCGAGTAGGCAGGCACGCCTACAAGGACCGCGACTTGTGCGTTATCCCGTTTTCTAACGACAGGCGGGCGAAGTGCCGCGAACAGTGGGGGACGATTTACATAGGTTCACATGGCGGCGCGACTTCATGCTGCATCGACGCTGAATTTGAGCATGAGATTGGCAATGTGGATGATATGACTATCGCCGAGATTGATATTGCGAGAGCGGCACAGCAGATAGCATTCAAACGTAAAGATTATTCGGGCCTGAGCCTGTGCCAGCGATGCACAGGGATGGAACCTGCCGGAATCTAGGAGAAGGCCATGAACGTCGGAATAGCGTGTACCGGGCGACAGTACAAAGGGATACAAGATTTTCCGTTCCCCTATCTGATCGAAGGATTAAAAGCACAGGGGCATAGTGTCCAAGTTTGCAACCCGAACCCATACCCCACCTTCCGCGACATTCAAGCGTTGTTCAGTTGGCAGTGGTTACGGAATCCCGAATGGGTCAGGATGATGGACGACTATCGGGAGCGGGGCGCACGATGCTTCACGATGGAGCGAGGCTGGTTCGACCGATACGAATATACCCAGATAGACCATCAAGGCTTCAATCATACGGCCTCATGGTCCCCGAACGTATCCCTAACAGCCCCCAGAGAGGGTGTAGGGCGTTACCAGTCGCTTTGTGAGCGACTTTCTCCCCGAATTGGAGTAAAGAGGCGACAAAGTGGGTATATTCTCTTGTTGGGGCAAACCGGGGGCGATACTCAGATGCGACATTCCGAGATTCACCACCCTGCGGCGTTGTGTGAGTCGGTGGTTGCGAATCTTCCTGCGGGATTAGAGGTCAAATTCAGACCTCATCCCCAATCGAAATACCGCCCGTCAAGCGTCGATGTCATAGGTGGGACGCTAGAAGACGCTCTGGCGGGCGCTCAATACGCATTGACTATAAATAGCAACGCGGGGAATGATGCGTTGTGGTGGGGTTGTCCGGTGATGTGCTTTGGTCCTGCGTTGTACGAGATTGCTGGTGCGGCGAGGCGAACAACCATTGCAACTCTAATGCACGATCTGGAATTTATGACGCGGTGGGAGCCTGACGAGAAACGAGTGACAAGCTACTTTCACTGGCTTGCAAGTAGGCAGTGGAATCGCGATGAATTGAAACAAGGAAGCTGTCTTGAACAGCTATTAGGTGAGATATGAGTTCAAAAACTTATGATAATGGCAAGTCTGCGGCGTATGTGACGCTTGTGGATGGTGATGGTGTCGCTGTTGACTCTGGGGCTAGTACCGCTGGTTCGCTAGGCACAGCACCCCCAAGCCTTGACAATGACGGGCAGAGTTTTACACAGGTACAGACTGCCGCAGGTGCGAACGGTGAGGAAATCAGCGGCGCGACCGCGTTCACCGCAGGCGCAACCATTGAGATAGTCGGCCTTGACTGCATCGTGTACGTTGGCGCAGACGAGGCGGGTTCAGAAACCTTGACAGTAGGTTCCCCCGCTGGTGTCCCGTTCAGGTTCACTCTGGGCGCGGCAGCTACTACGTTCTGGCTCTGCACTTCCGCAGCAGGTGGTACAGTTGTCGGGCATCAGGTGAGCTAAATGGATAAGCGAAGGACGCAACCAATCATAGACGGTCTTGTCCTTGACATGGACTTGTCCCAGCAACTTGGCACTGTCAATCGCGGCAGGATTGGCGACCGGAGTATCGCTGGCAATAACGGTGTTGTAACAGGGCGACCTGCGGGGGCGTTTGTGGCGGCGGCGGGTGACTACGCTTCGATTGACGAGGGCTTGATAACAGGGTTTCCGTTTACTGTTTCAGGCGGGTTCAATACGTCTAGCGCGGCTGGACAGGCATTATTCTGGTGTGGGGATAAAGACGCGACCAATGACTATATGGCCCTCTTGCTCTTGAATGGAGATGTTCAACTTCGCATAAACGATGGCAGTAACCAAGCTGACACATATACTGCCGCACTTGACGATGGCAATGACCACTATGTCACAGTGACAGTGTATGTCGATGGGGCAGACGTTAAGGCTGATATTTATGTTGATGGAGTGTATGTCGATGTATTAGCCAATGGAAATTGGGCGACTGACTTTTGGACGGTGGGTATCGCCGCAGATAGAACGGCAATCGGACGTTTGATGGACTCCACTAGTGGAGCCTCGCTCGACGGTAAGGCTAAGAACTGGTCAATCAACAACAACCACCAAGCCGATGCAGCAGACGTTCAACGTCTTTACGATGGATGGCGTATTGCAGGGCAGACACCAGCGGCAGAATGGAAGTTTGACGAAGGCACAGGAGGTGGGCCGGGGGCTGTTGCAGATTCAAGCGGCAACGGCAAGCACCTAGCTGCGGGAGGCATGGGCTGGGACTTAGGCGAGAACGGCGGCGACCTGAACGTGACAAGTGCGGGGAGGGTGTTTGATGGGGTGAAGGATTATATCGAAGTTCCTGACGATGCTTCTCTACGTTTCGGTACTGCACCGTTTCAGGTCCACTCATGGATTAAGGCCGCATCGCAGGTGAATGATTACGGGCGGTTATTCGGTAAAGGCGACACGGCGGCAGATGAGTGGGTTTGTGACATCACCAAGGCGACAGGAGTATATACCTTCCGTGTTGGTGGGGCCGCACAATCAGCGGCAACATCTGGGACTGATTACCAAGATGATGCGTGGCATCTAATCTCACTCATCCGTAACGGAACTTCGATTGCTATTCTCGTTGATGGCGTTTCAAAGGCAACCGCCACTATTGTCCTAGCCAACCTATCGGTCACTAAGACTATTAGAATCGGGTGGGCTGATGATACAGCGAGCCGAGAGTTTACCGGAATGATCCGCACGGTAAAGATGGCGACAGCAACCAAAACAATCGCACAAGGAACACTGGACGCACTGGCCCTCTACAGGAGGGGGCCAACCGGCCCTTTTTGAGCAAGGTCATGCACGGCCAAGAATATGTGTACTATGACGGCGAACAGGTTTATACGGAGTTACATCCATGACAATGCATCTTGACAACTTGAGCGTACCCTGCAAGATCGGTGATGTTGCAGGCGGGAACTATACGGAGATTGCCACCGACGGTAATTTAGTCTCTCCTTCATTGACCGGAAGGAAGATATTTGTCTCAGCGGCTAAAACAGACGACTATACACTGACCTCTACGGACGAGCTGGTAACCTTTAACGGGACAGATAAAACAGCAACCCTTCCGACGGCGGTTGGAGAAACGGGGAGGTCGTATTATATTAAGAACTTGAACGCAACCGCCCTGACAGTGGACGGCAACGCTTCGGAAACAATAGACGGCGAGACCACGCAATCGTTGGCGCAATGGACAACCCTCGCAATCGTTAGCGATGGGTCTAATTGGATAATCATATGAGTTATATAAATCAAAATGTGCCGTCGGTAGATTCTTCCGCAAACACTGAACTGAAAGAGGTCATTGGCAATAAGGAAGATGCGGGGGCATTGACCGCAGATACGGCGTCCTTGGTGGCGCTTGCCCGTAAGAGTGCAAAAGAAGCGTGGGAGGTTGAACATCACTTCCATACGCGGCAAAGGGCTTTCGGTCTTGGTGCGGCGAGTGAAGGCTTTACCCCGTATACCATCCCGGCTGGCGCGACAGATGACACGTTTGGCGCGTGGACGGAGATATTCGCGGCAGAGGATACGCCTTTTATTAGCGGGCAGACGCACTATGACCCAGATTTAGTTTTGTTGTATGATATCCCTAAGACAAAAGAGTGTATGATTATCCAATTCGCGTGGGGTGCAAGCGGAGCCGCTGGTTATGCGGCAGGTGATTACACTGAGGAATATATGCTTCCTGAAAAGCCAGCGGATGGGAAATCTACACCTGTACGCATCCCGTTCAAGCGGATAGCGGTAGGTACGCCGTTGTGGTGTCGAGGCGCTCAAGAGAACGCTAACACGAGTGATGACGGGGATTTTGAAATCTTCGTTCATGCACACGGATACACAGACCCAGACGTTTAGCAGGGATAAAACTGATGGATATATACAATGAAAAATACGTGAAGTCGGGCCAGCAGGCGGTCAGAGTGTTTGATGCGGGCAAGGTTCCGGCTGTCTTGCAGGATATGAGTGAGCAGGAAGCTGCGTCAACGCATGAACTCAAAGACGGCAAGGTTGCCGTTCGTAACTGGCATCCTACAGAGGAACAAAAGGCAGCATTAGCAACTGGCGAACTCATAACACTGGATGATATGACGGCACGGTTAAAGGTGTCGGTATCTCCTGACATTACGGAGGAATAGCATGGCGAAGGCTGACACGACGCTGAAGTGGTTAATCCCAATCCTCTCACTATTCGCATTGTCTCTGATAACGGTGGGCGGGATGGCTACAAGTAACGCTGCGAGTTTTGAATCGCACAAGGAAGCGCAACGGACGCAGTTGCAAGACCTGA
>JAAEPA010000767.1 GCA_024222475.1 Gammaproteobacteria bacterium
CACTGGATCCCGGCCTCCATGTCGGAAATTCCGTGTATGTCGTGAACGGTTAGGAATAATGGCACACCCACCGCCCTATTGAGACACGATGACCCGATCGCCACTGGGTAGATCAACCGCGAAAATGGCTTCAAAGGAATCATCAGCAACAAAGGCGCGTTGATTGGCAGCGTCCAGGGCGATCCCTACGACCCCGGCCACCGCGCCGCCAAACAGGGGCCCCGCCCCTATTTGTTCATCAGAGATCAAGGCGCGATCGCCGGTGGTCAGATCTACCGTTAAAATGACGCTATTTTCAAGCGTCTTATCCACAACAAATACTCGGTTATTTTCCTCATCCAACACGACATCCTTTGGAATAAAGAAGTTCGGACCTTGGCCCACGTTGCGATCCGATAGTATTGTCCGAGCACCGGAATTGATATCCACAGCGAGTAGCGAAGAGAAAGACTGGACTAACACCCGGCTATTTGCTGCATCTAGAGTAACGCCCCTTAAAAAACCAAATTCAGGACCACTGCCTGCACCATCGCC
>JAAEPA010000768.1 GCA_024222475.1 Gammaproteobacteria bacterium
CGGTGCGGAGACTGTGGGTCCATTGACTCAGGACAGTGTATTTGCCCTGGCGTGTACGGGGGCAGGCGGGAGTATCAATCAAAGCGTGGCGATCGCGGTGGCTTCGCCTTCACCGCCGAGTATCGCGTTGACCGCCGAGCCCTCGGCGGTGGAATACAATGGTGCCACCACGTTGACATGGTCCTCCCAGAATACTGATTCGTGTAGTGCCTCTGGTGGCTGGTCTGGGAGTCGGAACACGGCGGGTATGCAGACCGTGGGATCATTGACCCAGGACAGCATCTTTACGCTGAGTTGTACCGGGGCAGGCGGAAGTGCCAACCAAAGCGTTTCGGTAGCGGTGGCATCACCCTTACCGCCAAGCATCATGATGACCGCCGAACCTTCGGCAGTAGCTTACCAGGGGATCTCAACCCTGAACTGGTCGGCGGAAAACGCCACTGCTTGTATCGCTTCCGGGGGTTGGTCGGGAAGCAAATCGATCTCCGGCAGTGAACCGGTTGGCCCCTTGACTGAAGATGCCGGCTATGGTCTGACCTGTACGGGAGACGGAGGTGAGGTCTTTGTTTCGACAACTATCACGGTCAATCAACTCGTTATCGATACCGCCACCCTGAGCTGGGTTCCACCCACCAGCAACGAAGATGGCAGCCCACTCAACGATCTGGCGGGCTACAAGGTCTACTATGGTACCAGTCCGGGCAGCTATCCCAATGTCATCGATGTTGCCAATCCGGGAATCGCAAGTTATGTGGTCGAAAATCTGTCACCCAACACCTACTATTTCGTCATCACCGCCTATAATAGCTCCGGGGATGAGAGCGTGCCATCCAATGGGGTGAGCAAAGTGATGCAATAGTGTTTTGGTAAGGGCAGTATGCCATAAAACTCCTTCTCCCCTTGAGGGGAGAAGGTTGGGATGAGGGGAGATAGGAATAGGGTTGCGGAAGGTGTCTGATCAACCCTCACCCCAGCCCTCTTCCTGTGAAGGGAGAGGGGGGGGCAGCCGTAGGTTCGGTTAGCGTAGCGTAACTCGACATATTATCTGTCGGGTTACGGCGCGCCTTGATTTCGGAGTCAAATCGGAACTGTTCGCCATGCGCCTAACCCGACCTACATCTTTGAGCATTAGGTAAGGTGATAGTAAATTTAGTACTTAGGTTCGGTGTGCTATCGACGTCTATTACACCATCTAAGGATCGCACGAATTCTCGGCTTTCGTATACTCCGATCCCCATCCCGGCATTACCCTTGGTCGTCTCGAAGGGTTTGAATAGGCGCTCCCGGATGAATTTTGCATCCATTCCACATCCGTTGTCTTCGATCTCTATCTGGGTGTTCTCCTTGCTGGCGCGAAGTCGTACCTTGACCTGGCCTATTTCAGGGGTGGCTTCCTGGGCGTTCTGGACGAGGTGTTCGATTACCGAGGCCATTCTATCCCGGTCTGCTGCGATTGTTGGTGTGATTCCTGATTCGATCTCAAGGGTAGGGGAGGGGTGGTAGGGTTTTCGTTGTTCTATGACCTGTTTCAATAAGGCGCTGAGATCAATCTGTCGGGCAGTACGGGAGGAATCAGCGATATCGTTGCGCTCTTTTCGTAGATGATCAAGCAAGCGCTTCATCTTATTTACGGTGTTTTCTACCGTGCTGAAGGCATCTTTGACAAAGGCTGGGTTGTCCCCGTGTTTTGTGGCGTTTCGAACTACCAGTTCCAGCTGGGCGACCATGTTTTTGATGTCATGCACCACATAGGCGGAGAGTCGGTTAAAGGCATCGAACTGCCGGGCCTCGGCCAGGGCCTCCGAGGCCTCGAACAGGCTGAGATAGCTTGCCAGTTGCTGGCCTACGGCTTTAAGAAAATCCCGATCTTCCCAGTTGATTTGCCTAGGGGTGTGGGGATTGGTGAGGACCATGAATCCGAATAACTCATCATGGTGTCTCAAGGGGACGATTAGCCAGGCTCGATCGGATTTTTCGATCCACTGCGGTAGGGCTAGGCCGGCGTATTGTTCGGGTTCGCTGTCGTATTCGAGCAGATTTATGACGTAGTCACTTTGTTCCAGGAATCGGATCAGAGAGCTGTGGCGAGATTCGATTTCGTCTAC
>JAAEPA010000769.1 GCA_024222475.1 Gammaproteobacteria bacterium
CGTAGTCTCACGGTGATGACGGATTTGTTTGGCCAACTGCTGGTATTCGGTATGCAACTCATTTATTCTTACCGTTAGTTTTTGCGGATCTATATCCGGATCTTGCAGCGACTCTAACTCTGATTCTATCTCCATGAGCCGTTGCGGCAGCTGATCGGGTTGTAGGCGGTGTTTTCGCGCCAAATCCTGTACGAGGGCTATCTGATTTTCCAGCCATTCCAGTCGTTGCGGGTCCTCCTCGAGCTCGGCGCTGTAACCATGTAGGCCCTTGGCCGCCTCGGCAAGTTGTACCTGGGCCGCGCAGAGCAGCTCAATCCATTCTGAGATGCCGGCGTCGAGTTCGGTGAGTTCGCCCAGTGAGTTGGCGAGCCTTCCTAATTGAGAATACAGTGCGGCATCGTCACTTTCGTACAGGTTGAAATAGGCCGATTCACAGCCCTGCCGGAGCCTTTCTACATTGCTCAGTCGTTGATGCTCTTGCTCCAGGGCGTCAAGCTGTTGTTTGTCCATACCTACTTCGCGGAGCTCTTGTCGCTGGTAGCGTAGCAGGTCGATGCGTGCCTCGCGCTCTTGAGTCTCTTTGCTGAGATGCTCGAATCTAGATTTAACGGTGCGCCATTGTCGGTAAATGTGGTCGAGCTTCTTGAGCTGAGGTTCGTTACCGGCGTGGTTATCGAGCAGCCTTCTTTGCATATCCCGGCGCAACAGAGACTGGTGCTCGTGTTGGCCATGGATGTCTACCAGCATCTCGGCCAGCGGTTTGAGCTGGCTCAGTGGTACTGGTGAGCCACCGATGTAGGCCCGTGAGCGACCGTCACGGGCGATGATGCGACGCAGAATACACTCGTTATCAGACAGCAGGTCGTGCTCAGCTAACCAGGTTTTGGCCGCCGGTAGATTACTGATATCTACGGTAACGGTGATTTCGGCCCGGTCCGTGCCCTGGCGAATGACTCTACTGTCGGCGCGATCACCCAGCACCAGCCCCAAGGCATCGACGATGATGGATTTGCCGGCGCCGGTTTCTCCCGTCAACACGCACATTCCCGATCTGAGTTCCAGCTCTAATTGATCGATGATGGCGAAGTTACGAATGTGGATATGAAGCAGCATATGTTAGATGATGATTTTTGCCGTTTTTGCAACTGTGAACCTACAGTTGTTCGCTCCATCGGAGTTTAGCGCGAAGGATTTCAAAGTAGTCATGATTAACGGGTTGAATGAGACGTAACAGATGGGATTGGCGACGAATCTTTATACAGTCCTTGGGAAGCAATTTAACGTTGGCTTGCCCATCGAATGAGACTCGAGCTGGTGGATTATTCCGCTCGCAGACCTTGATTTCAATCCGGCTCTCGGCATCGACAACGATGGGTCGGTTAGTGAGGGTGTGTGGGCATACGGGTACCAGGACGATGGCATTGAGGCTGGGATGAAGTATAGGGCCCCCACCGGATAGGGCGTAGGCCGTAGATCCGGTGGGGGTGGCAACGATTAGGCCGTCGGCACGTTGGGTATTTAGATATCGTCCGTCGACATAGGTGTCCAACTCGATCATGCGAACCACGTCGCGAACATGCACGACCACGTCGTTAAATGCTTCACTTTCAGCGATGACTACCCCATCGCGTACCACTTCTGCATGAAGCAGAAATCGAAACTCTTCCTTATATTGCCCAGAGAGTATTTTGTCCAGTACGGCCGCAATGTCATCGGGCGACACATCCACTAGAAACCCCAGCCGCCCCCGGTTGACCCCTAACATCGGAATCTGGGAGGATACCAGGCTGCGCGCGGCATGCAGGAGAGTGCCGTCACCTCCAACCACGATAATGAGATCGCAATGCCGGGCCATGTCTTGTCGTGTTTGGCCAACAAGGTCTGGGTCTTGAAGTAGAATGGCTGCGCCCTGATCTACGAGAATATCAAGAGATTTCGATTTTAGGTAACTCACCAAGGAATGTACCGTATCACTGAGCCGTGCGTCTTCTGGTTTGGTGATCAGGCCGATAGTAGAAAATTCAGACATCTGAAGGGTGCTCCCCTGGTCGTGACTAATTTATTGTCGATATTCGCACTTTCTTGACAGGGTCAAGTCATATTGTAATTATGCGCTAATACTTAACCAAATCTACATTTAACAATTTCCTGGTAGATAATCGTTACATTGCGAGTGAAACCGAAATTACTCTAACAAGGAAGGACATGA
>JAAEPA010000770.1 GCA_024222475.1 Gammaproteobacteria bacterium
CGAAACTTCTTGATTTTTTGATGGTAGAAATAACCCGATCAATAACATCAGCGCTTAGAGTAAACCCACCACGATATGCAGCCTATCCTCGCGTTCGGCCAACTTATACGATGACGGTTAGTCGGTGATGGATATTGACAATTTTATTGAAGCTCTAACTCTAGCCAGTCCAACTTTGTGTTTCTTTCCCGATGATAAACCCGGACCGAATTCGAGCCGGCTTGAAGGGTTAGCTCCACCGTATCTCCGCCACCGTTTCGGCCACTCACGTAGTCGGTTTGCCACGCGCCGTCTGCGGTGGGCAAATCCCACAAGTACCCAGCGCCTGGCGAGCCATTGACGGTGACGTAAAAGGAGTTCTCGTCGCCGTTGTCGGCTCGGATACCGGCTTTGATCCGATAAGCGCCCGCCTCGCTCACGTCGAAGCAGAAATCTGCATGGTGATTGGAACTTGGCCCGCCACTGACATCCGTATTTACTTCAATGGCCTCAGTCCCGCTGGCTTCCCCGTCACCAAAGCGTTCAAATGCCCCGTTCAGGTCGCCGTCTTCCGCTTCTTGCACTAAATCTCCGGGGGTAGCGCAATAGTCAGTCGGAGGGGGACCGCCTGGGCAGCGGTCACAAGCTGCGGTACTACAGTCGGTGAACCCGTCGTAACAGCACCCCAGCCGAATATCCGAGATGACGGTTCTTGATCCCACATTGGTGAAATCTAGGCAATACGCGCCCCAAAGGTGGTTGTCAGTCGGGCCATCATAGGCAAACACCTGATATTGATCCGTAACGGTGTCGCCGGCCCAGTAAAATGGCGTGCTGGGCAGGTTAAGTCGATCATAGAGCGATAAACCGGGTGTGATAGTTTCCGCACTGGTCAGAACCAAGCCATAATCGGTGGCTAACATCTGGAAATATTCATCCATCCCGTCCCAACTACTGTAACCGGAATCCAAATCTATGATACCGCTGGGCGTCAGGGACTCCAGGTCATCATCAAAGGCAGCGGCCATCAAATCCTCAGTGCAGACCGCTAATGGGTTCCACCAAGGGATATGCTCGTCAGTAATTACTTCGTCAAGCAAGACACAAAACTCCTGGAAATCGCTGCTGATAATCAGTCCGCCAAAATGCTCACCCAGCGTGACGTAGAGGTCATCAACGGGCCGGGCAAAGTAGGGCGAACATGCCAGCAGCAGGACCAGCAACGATAAGATAAAAAGAAACAGTTGTCCTGTAGGCCACTGCTTTTTACTTTTGGGCATAACACACTCCTGAAATCAATGAACAATTAACAATGAGCAATGAACAAAAATCACCTCGCAACATTTACGTCATCCGCAAAATTTTTAACACAGAGGACACACAGTCGACACAGAGTTCGCAGAGTTTTTCTTTGTGTTCTTTGTGAATTCTCTGTGTGCTTTGTGTTTTAGTTTTTTAGTTGCGACCGGCTGCGTTCTAAAATATCGATAGGCTGTCTCTACGGTTCATCAGTACTCAACAGCACGTCCAAATATCTCGGGGAGGCCGAGCTGATCCGGATCGAGCCAACATTCTCCATCCAGTAACTGGTAGGTAGCATCCAGGCTATCCAGAATATCGGGGACGGGTTCGTCGATGGCCAAAATCAAACCCTCCGGCTCAACCTGCACCCAGCCTTGTTCATCTGCTTGAAATGGAATTCCCAGCTCATCAAATATAGACACGTACTCGGCAGAGACACGCCAGCTCCCGTTGACCGCTTGGTAGGGGATATTCTGAGGCATTACATTTTTGACCGCATCAAAAAAGCCGACCAGTGGCGCGGCCATTGCCGGTGTTACC
>JAAEPA010000771.1 GCA_024222475.1 Gammaproteobacteria bacterium
ATCCACCACCCACGCTCTGCTAAAAGCCGCCGTGAGAGCGATTCAAATCGCCACAAACCACGCGCCAAGCAACTATCTTGATTGCGATAATGTGACACACGCCAACTGCGTTCTGCTGTCTTACACGCAATCTGGCGCGATACAGCGTGAAGCGTCAAATTCGTTCTGGGTGCGTGTGAATTGGGTTATCGTGAAGCTGGTTGCTGAATGAGCTATTACACCGGAAAAGTATCGAATATCCGCATCGCTGACTCTGGCGGCTGGACGGTTATATCCGCAGACGTTGAGGCTGGCTATGGCATAGTACAAGTATACGTTGCGGGTATGCTCATCGGCGCGGCTCCCGTGGTTGCGGAGAAGGTCAACTTCACCACAAACCTACTCGGTTCCATCGACCCTGTTTCGCTTTTAGCGGTTGACGGCTCCGATGCTGATATAGATTACTGGTCGGTTGCGTTCCCCGAAGCGGACAGCGCGGGCAATCGCATCAAGGTTCAGATGACCACCACCGAGGGCATGAAGACGGGCTGGAAGTGGCGAGTCACTGTTGATGGTACGATTGAACATGAAACGGACATCTTCCCGAACTCGCAAGGTGCTGGGGGATGGGGGATTAAGTGGGGCGAAAACTGGGGGCATGGCCCGTTCGGTGCTGGATGGGGCCATGA
>JAAEPA010000772.1 GCA_024222475.1 Gammaproteobacteria bacterium
CAAATTCGCTGGTTTGTTGGCCTGGGCGCCGGCTCCGATCAACCGACCTTTGCCGCTCAAAAGCAAGTGGTAGCCGATTACAATGCTTCCCAAGACAAGATTGAATTGGTTTTGGAGATTGTTGACGCCAATGTTGCCCCCGATACGCTGGCTACTCAAATTGCCGGCGGCAACGCCCCCGACATCGTTGGCCCGGTGGGTATCAAGGGACGGGATAGCTTCAAAGGGGCTTGGCTAGACCTGCAACCGTTGGTTGACAAGAACAACTACAGTCTTGATGACTTTGACCCGGCGATGGTTGAATTCTATAAGGATGGGGACCAATTGTTGGGCCTGCCTTTTGCCGTCTTCCCCTCTTACATCTTTGTAAATCTGGATCTGTTTGATGAAGCCGGTCTGCCCTATCCTCCCCAGGAATACGGTGCGCCCTATATTGATGAAAACGGTGAAGAAAAACCGTGGGATATTGACACCTTAACCGAGCTATCTAAAAAATTGACCGTTGATGGCAATGGGGTCGATGCCACCAGTCCCGACTTTGACCCCGACGACATTGTCCAGTTTGGTTACGGAGAGCAATGGACTGATGTTCGTGGCATAGGCACTCTCTTTGGTTCCGGCTCATTGGTAGATGCCGATGGCAAGGCTCAAATTCCCGAAAACTGGCGCGAAGCCTGGCATTGGGCCTACGATGGTATGTGGCAGAATTATTTCTATCCCAACAAACTCTATGGCGACAGCGACGTTCTGGCCAATACCAACTGGTTCGAGTCGGGCAATATCGCCATGGTTCACTCCCATCTGTGGTATGCCGCTTGCTGTGTAGGCGGTCTTGAAGCTAACTGGGATACGGCTGCCGTACCTGCCTATAACGACACAATCACGGCCAAGATGCACGCCGATACGTTTGAAATCCATAAAGATACCAAGCACCCTGATGAAGCATTTGAAGTTCTCACCCACCTGCTTGGCCCCGCCTCAAAAGAGTTGACCAATATCTACGGCGGGATGCCGGCCCGGCTGAGCCAGCAAGACACCTATTTTGATGATTTTGGTGCCGAGAAGTTCCCTGACCAGGATATTAACTGGCAGGTTGTGGCTGACAGCATAGCTTACGCCGATAATCCCAACCACGAAAGCTATATGCCCAGTTTCCAGGAGGCCACTGACCAATACAACGAGTTCTGGAACAAGGTTATCAGTGCGCCGGTAGACGACCTGGATGCTGAGATAGACAATCTTCAGGTTGAATTGCAGCGCATTTTTGACGCCGCAGGCGAATAAGAAAAACGGTCAATGTTGATAACAGTGGAGGCAGTTCAACCTAAATGATTGAACTGCCTCCCTTTTGAAGTAAAACAGTTTTACCTATTACAAGGAGGTAGAAAATGGCTAGCTCAGCAGTACCGCTTCAAAAACGAGGCGGGCAGAAGAAGTATAGTCTTAAACGTCAGCAGACGCGGGCAGGTTTATTGTTCATCAGCCCCTGGCTCATCGGGTTCCTGATTTTTTTCCTTATACCAATCATCGCCTCGTTTGGATTTTCACTGTATGATTTCAACCTGGCCACGCCGGATGAAGCGCAATTTGTGGGTCTGGGCAACTGGAAGCGGGCTTTGTTTGATGATCCGGAAGTGCCGGCAGCATTCCTGGTTACATTTAAGTTTGCGCTTATATCATTACCCCTCAGTATGCTGTTCTCCCTGTTTGTGGCCATTTTGTTGAATTCCCCTAATGTTTTTGGTAAAAACGTATATCGAACGTTGTTTTATGCGCCCACGATCATCCCCTTTGTGGCCAGCACGCTCATATGGGCCGGTGTTCTCAATGCTCAGACGGGCTGGATCAATCTGTTTCTAGAGAATGTTTTTGGCATTGAGGCTGTAGGCACTGAAGGAATCCGGTGGCTCGACAATCCACAAATCATTTATTTCAGTTATACCCTGATTGGGCTGTGGGGTATTGGGAACGCAATGATGATCACCATGGCCGGGTTGCAGAACGTGCCAACATCCCTCTACGAAGCATCCGTAATAGACGGGGCCGGCTGGTGGCGACGTTTATGGAATGTGACCCTGCCTATGATCTCGCCCATCATCTTCTACAATCTGGTCCTGGGCATTATAGGCCTGATGCAGTACTTTTTGCAGCCTTGGGTCTTGACCGGAGGAAATGGCTATCCGGATGGTTCAACCCGGTTCATCATGATTTACTTTTATAAACAAGCCTTCACCTTTTTCAATATGGGCTACGCTGCTACCCTGGCCTGGTTAATTTTTGGGGTTGGGGTAATTTTGGCCGCAATACTCTTTGGTAGCGCCCGGTACTGGGTTTATTACGCAGGAGAATAACAATGACTACAATAACTGAAACACAAGCATTGTCCGGCACAACTACCGTTAAAGAAACCGGGCAGGCGCGGAAGATTCTGTCTAAATTTGGGCCTACGGCTTTTGCCTTGCTGGTTCTGTTGGCGTTCCTTATGCCTCTGGGGTATGCGATTTCAACCTCGCTAAAAACAGACAGCCAGATATCCAGTACAGGCAGTCCGGCTATCATACCGTCGTCAGAAAAAACCTTTACCTATGAGGGTGAAACGTACGATGTATATAAGGTGCCAACCGAGGATGGCGGCGTTCAGGAATGGGCGCTGGTTAAAAAGGGGCGCGAACAAAGCAGCTTTGTTGACCCGGCTAATCCCGAAGCCGGCTTGATTGAGTGGGAAGGTCGCTGGCGCACTTTGGAGCCCGTCTGGGAGATTGATATCCAGTGGAGCAACTATCCTGAAGCCTGGGTATCAATTGATTTTTTGAAGCTGCTGGGTAATACATTGTTTTATGGTGTTCTCAGCACTATCGGCGCGGTCGGGTCGTCTACTCTGGTCGCCTATGGTTTTGCTCGATTTGACTTTCCCTTCAAAAACATTCTCTTTGGGCTTGTGATGGCCACCATCATTTTACCCGGTGCGGTTACTCTGATCCCCCGCTACGCCTTTTTTAACTACATTGGCTGGATAGGCACATGGTATCCACTCATTGTCCCGGTCTACTTTGCCAACGCCTACAATGTTTTCTTGCTGCGCCAGTTCTTCCTGGGTATCCCGCGTGACCTGGACGAAGCAGCGACCATTGATGGTGCCGGACCTTTTCGTACCTTCTGGTCGGTTATTCTGCCTAACGCCAAACCGGCCCTCACCGCCGTCATCTTGTTCCACTTTTTCTTTGCCTGGAATGACTTTCTTGAACCCCTCATCTACCTGGCCGGCCATCCGGACAAGTTCCCCATTACTGTTGGTCTAACCGGTTTCAACAATCTCTACACCCAACAAACCAATCTGATTATGGCAGTTTCGATCATATCACTGGTCATTCCGCTCGTCATCTTCTTTTTTGCCCAACGGATTTTCCTTGAAGGTATTGCTATTGGTGGCGCCGGGGTTGACAAGTAAACATAAGGGCAGGAATACCTTATCAACCAGATGCTTGCACACACCTGCCCCGTGGGTTGGCAAGACAATGAACCACGGAGACACAGAGAGTACAGAGAAAACAGTTAAGAACTCTGTGTGCTCCGTGCCTCTGTGCCCTCGTGCTTCGTGGTGAAAATTTCTTTGGTTCTTGCTTGTTCAGACAAGAAATTAGACAAGGAAATCTATAGATGCGACAAACTCAAACAACCATTATCGAAAATCGTGTCATCGACCTACTGACAAAAATGACCCTGGCCGAAAAAATCGGGCAAATGACCCAGGTTGATGTCCGGGGCATCACCGCCGAGGAACTGACCCGGCACAGCATCGGCTCAGTGTTAAGCGGGGGTGGGGCCAACCCTACCCCAAACTCACCCGAAACCTGGGCCAAGATGGCGCGGGATTGTCAGGCGGCCGCCTTGCAATCTCGCTTAAAAACCCCCATCATCTATGGCGTGGATGCCGTTCACGGCCACAGCAATATGAAAGGCGCCGTTATTTTTCCCCACAACATTGGCCTGGGCGCTACCCGCAACCCGGCCCTGGTGCAAAACGTGGGCCGGATTACCGCGCTCGAAACCCTGGCTACCGGCGTGCATTGGAACTTTGCCCCCGCTGTATCTGTGCCCCTGGACATCCGCTGGGGCCGCACCTACGAAGGCTACAGCGAAGACACGGCCCTGGTGTCCGAACTGGGAGCCGCCTACCTGCGCGGCTTGCAGCAGGTTGCAGACGAGTCGCCCCTCACCCATCCGCACGCCGTTCTCGGCTCGGTCAAGCATTTTGTAGGCGATGGCGGCACCACTTGGGGCACACATCTACGCTACGACTGGCTCGATTGGTGGCAGCCCCACGACGACGCCTGGAGTATTGACCAGGGCGATACCGTGGTTGATGAAACCACCCTGCGCACGGTACACCTGCCGCCCTATCAGGCTGCCATTGCCGCCGGAGCCAGAAATATTATGGTCTCCTACAGCAGTTGGAACGGCCTGAAAATGCACACCCACAAATACCTGCTCACCGATGTATTAAAAGGTGAGTTGGGCTTCTCTGGCTTCTTGGTCTCCGATTGGCTGGCCGTTAACCAGCTTGACCCGGATTACACCGTTGCGGTGGTCAGCGCCATTAACGCCGGACTGGATATGGTGATGGTACCGTTTGAATATCAACAATTCATCACTGCCGTCACCGCCGCCGTTGAAAACGGCAAAATTTCGCTTGATCGCATTGATGATGCCGTAAGCCGCATTCTGCGGGTAAAGTTTGAACTGGGCGTGTTTGAGCAGCCCTTTGCCGACGAGTCGTTGCTGGCGCGGGTCGGCTCAACTGAGCACCGGGCCGTAGCGCGGGAGGCGGTCCGCCAATCGTTGGTGCTGCTCAAAAACGACAACAACACGCTGCCGTTGCCCAAAAATGTGTCGCGTCTGCTGGTGGCCGGCCAGGCCGCCAACGACATCGGCTTGCAGTGCGGCGGCTGGTCCATCGAATGGCAAGGGCAGCCGGGGCCCATCACGCCGGGGACGACCCTGCTGGACGCTATCAAACACACTATCTCTGAGGCCTCTCACCTGCACTATGATGCCAATGGTGACTTTTCTGCAGATACCGGCCCCGCCGAGGTGGGGCTGGTGGTGTTGAGCGAACAACCCTACGCCGAAGGCGAAGGCGACCGCGCCGATTTGCACCTTCCTGAAGCTGACATCGCTCTGATTGAGAGGGTCCGACCCCACTGCCAAAAGTTGGTGGTAATCCTCTACTCTGGACGCCCGTTAATCATCACCGACCAACTGGCCCGGTGCGATGCCTTTGTCGCCGCTTGGCTGCCC
>JAAEPA010000773.1 GCA_024222475.1 Gammaproteobacteria bacterium
GAAGGGCCTCCTTTTTGGGTTCTGTGTTTGTTCATGTTCTGCGATGAAGGATTCTATTGATTCCGTACCTCAACCCCCGCGATGAAGTCGGTAATAGCGCCGGCACCCCGGGCAGGTCTCCAGGGATTCATCCACGGGTGAAACATAGGCCGTACCGCAGGATTCACATCGGCGCTCACTCCACAATTTCATGGTGATCAAGTGGGGAACGAAGGCGACACGTGTGAAATTCAACAGTGGTTCTATCACCATGTAGGTGTAACTCTCGAAAACAGCGATCAAAACTCGAGCGGCACTTCGTTCTGATTCTTTCAATCGCCGATACAGACGCCACACCAATGCTGCTTGCAACATGCGCGAAGGGTTTTCTAGGTACCACGTGTCCGTGTAGGGCATTTGTCCGGGCGGGGAGGGATGGCCATGGAGTTGCCGATACAAACGCTTGACTATGGTTTTCTCCAGACCGGTCAGTTGGCACACCAGGTTTGCACGGGCGCCGAGTTGTACGAGTTGGATAGTCTCAGTGGTGATCATGACTTGGATACAGAGTTCTACAGAACGATTTCTGCGTCCTGGCTGCTGGCAACAAGGTCGATGTAGGAATAACGAGGCAAGACAATGAACGTGCACATCGTGCTCCTAAGGGGCGTAGATCAGACTGGCATGCTCGAAAATGGCCTGCAGCTCCGCAGGCTTGCCTTTCTGCACCGCCTTGAACAGGCGAGACCACCATAAAGGTTGGTCGCGAGGAATGAGCAGGGGAATCCTGATCTCCATCATGCGGGTCATGGTCTCGGGATTCAGTTCCGCCAGCATGTGTACCAGTTTGATGGGTATCCCCAGCAGTACCGCCGCTATCTCCGGGTCGTGTCTCGCGATATCCCGCGCCTGGATGAGGTATTGAAGGTTGAGCTGAGAAAAATCGTAATCCATGATTCCTTTCTCCTTGACTGGTTTACATCCTGATGTATTCAATCAGTTCGTTTTTCGAGGTGATCGTCGGTTACCGAAAAAAGCAATGTATTTAGTGTGATAAATCCTA
>JAAEPA010000774.1 GCA_024222475.1 Gammaproteobacteria bacterium
AGCCAGGGCCTGGTCGATGACCGGGTCAAAATCGACAAACCAGCTTTTGAACAGGGCCTGGGCCATCCCCTCCAGCGTGGCGTTCATCCGGCGGTTGAGTTCGATTTTGTCGTCGAGGCTGCCGAGGATGTGGGCGATGGCTTTTTGTTCGGGCAGGGGGGGGGTAGGTATTTGTAGATCAGCTATAGCCCGGCCCGTTAAGTGTTTTATAGTAGTCCCTGTGAAAAATGGTTCTAAGGCACCGATCTTACCAGCAAAAAGAAACCAATAATGCAAATAAACATTGTTCAGTTCTTTTTGCGGCCTAATTCTATGCAGTGCCTTTTGGATTTTCATATTAGACATTTCATCTTTCCAAATTGCACAACGCCCAGGCTCACCACCTTCACAAACAATTAAATCGCCATGCTTCAATCCATAGCGTTCATGTTCATGATCTTCAAAACGCATTTGAGCCAAGTTATTGAGGTCGAAACTTCCCCATCTCACATTCTTATTGCCTAAGTATGGATAAAATGTTCCTCGATTCTTCTCTTTATCCAGCATCTTTCCTAAACAAGAATCAGCATAATCCCCAAGGCGAACTGTTCTCCACTCACTCCCCATAACCCAACACCTCCAAATTCTGGCGAATGACCGCATCCAGCTTCTCCGCTTCGACCATTTGGCGGTAGAGGGTTTGGGTGAAGTCGGTAGGGCCGCCTTCGGCAAGCTCAGGCTGCGGTGGGGCGTAGGCTGAGCTTGTCGAAGCCGGAGCTGCAGGAGGTAACGCAGTGGTAGAGGCAGAGTCGCCTTCGACAGGCTCAGGCTGCGGCTTAGGTGGCGGTGGGGCGTAGGCTGAGCTTGTCGAAGCCGGAGCC
>JAAEPA010000775.1 GCA_024222475.1 Gammaproteobacteria bacterium
AAAACTCTCCAGCGTTTCTTCGTCCAGGTCCGAAAGGAAGAATATGGCCCGCCCCATACCGCCATCGCCGAAGAACATTTCTGAGAAGTCTCCGGAAATCTCATTAACGCCCCGCACGAGCATGCGGGCAATTGTCTCAGAAGCCGGGTACCCATCAGCTCCGGTGCGCTCCCAAACATCCCTTATTGTGCCGTATGCAGAAACATCCTTTCCCGCGACATCTGCGGTAACTAACGTATCCTGAAATTCTAGTATCGCACCTGCGAGTTTCGGATCATAAGCATCGGCCGCAGGATAAGTGACGTAAACAGGAATGTCCCGCCTCAGATGGAAATGGACATTCGGTAGTATTGAATTAAGGTGGCTACCGCCGCTACATTTCCAAGAGGGAGAGGCACATGGGAGAGCGTCGTTACATCAACGCAGAAAAAAAAGTTGAGATTCTCCGAGAGATACTCGATAACCGGATGTCAATCAGTGATGCCGCAGAGAAATATGGCGTCCATCCGAACATGATCACAAAATGGAAAAAGCAGCTTTTCGAAGGAGCTCTGGGAACGTTCAGCCGAACCAGCGATAAGAAGCAGAAGCACCTCGG
Organism: Gammaproteobacteria bacterium; assembly: GCA_024222475.1. Classification (GTDB taxonomy): domain Bacteria; phylum Pseudomonadota; class Gammaproteobacteria; order JAAEPA01; family JAAEPA01; genus JAAEPA01. Next base: position 599 of record JAAEPA010000775.1, read on the forward strand.
AGACCGTATTGACCGGTTGGAGCATACACTGCAGAAACGAGATCGGTTGATTGCAGAGCTGGCAAGTGAAAACATCGATCTAAAAAAAAATCTCGATGGGGACGATTGACCGGCATGTGGGTTGAGCCGGATGTCCGAGATGAGATCATTGGTAGCGTCGACCATGTAGTTCGCGAGAGCTCATTGACTCGACAATGGCTGATACGGCAGCTGGGGATCGGAAGGAGCCGGTATTACGATTGGCTCACGAGAACCGGCATGCCGAATCGGCACAACGGGAACATCCCGAGATCGCACTGGATTCTCTCAGAGGAGCGCGAGGCGATCATCCGGTACTGTCGCGACAAGGTCGAAGATGGATATCGTCGACTCACCTACATGATGCTGGACGAAGACATCGTAGCTGTAAGCCCTGCAACGACTTATCGGGTATTGAAAGCTGCAAATCTGTTGAACCGCTGGCTCACGCGAGGAGCAAGCACGAAAGGCGATGGGTTCCTACAACCGACCGAACGAAATGAACATTGGCACATTGACATCATGTACGCGAATATCCTCGGTACTTTTTTCTTTCTGATCTGCCTCCTGGATGGATACAGTCGCATGATCCTGCACCACGAACTCCGTGCCCACATGACCGAATACGATGTGGAAATCACGGTCCAACGGGCTCGCGAACGACACCCGGAACGGAATCCGACGCTGATCAGCGATAACGCAAAGCAGTTTCTCAGCAAAGACTTCCAGGAATTCCTACGAAGCGCGGGGCTGAACCACATTCGAACGTCGGTAGCTTATCCGCAAAGTAACGGAAAGCTCGAACGGTTTCACGGCACGATACGTCAAGAATCAATCCGACGATCTTCGTATGTCACGATCGCCGATGCCAGAGGCCAAATCGCGGATTACATCCGGTACTACAACGAAGAGCGTCTTCACAGCTCGATATACTATCTCACGCCAAAGGAGGTATTCGAAGGCAAGACAGAAGTACGGCTTGCCGAACGTCAGAGAAAGTTGGATGATGCCCGAAGGCGACGGATGGAGCGTTCTACGCTTCAGGTCGCCGTGACCAACCTATAAAACGGCATCCCGTATGTCCATTTTCCGCTGAGGCAGCACATTACCACAGAATCTCACCGCCGAAATGATCAAGCCGTAGCGAAAGCTGCAGGGGAAGA
>JAAEPA010000776.1 GCA_024222475.1 Gammaproteobacteria bacterium
CCCGAGGCCCTTATCGGGGTGCTGGAAAACATGTTGCCCGACGGGGCGCGAAAGCGGTTTTTCTATCTTTCGATAGACTTTATTCACGATCAACCCTTCACTCCCAAGCAAGAGATCCATCAGCAACGCATTGAAGACGTCTATCCGGGGGTAAGAGAATTAGCCGTACACGGCAGCGAAAATCCGGACCTCATGCCCAAGGGATCCATAACGACGAGAATCCACTCCGTAGGAGGCTGGGGGGCCATTACCACAGGCAAGAATCTGGTGATGACCCTGTTCGATCTGCTCGACTATGACATCAAGGCCAACCCCAAGTACGGTTCGGAAAAGAAGGGCCAACCCACCACCTATTATCTCTCCGCGGCCCCCGAACCGATCCGGGTCAACTGCGAATTTATCCATGTAGACGTGGTGTTATCCCCCGACCCCAATGTGTTCGAACACTCGAATCCGCTGAATGGGCTCAAAAAAGACGGTGTTTTCATCATTCAGAGCGAGCACCAAGATCCGCAAACGGTGTGGAAGGCCATTCCTCTGCTCAGCCAACGTTACATCGTCGATAATAATATCCGGATTTTTTATCTGGACGCCTTCAAGATCGCCCGGGAAGAGGCCAGCGATCCGGAGTTGCAATTCCGAATGCAGGGAATTGCCTTTCAGGGGGCGTTTTTTGGCGGCTCTAAGGTAATGGACACCGCGAATCTGAGCGAGGACACCCTATTCCAAGCCATCGAGGACCAGTTGCAATCCAAATTTGGTTCCAAAGGGGCCCGGATCGTGCGGGACAACCTGCGGGTAGTGCGCCGCGGGTTTGACGAAATGCATGAGGTCGAGGACAAGTCTGTCCAGGCTAGCGGCGCCCGCATTGTGGTACGTGCCCCACGCCAGCCCGTCATGCTTACCCAACAATCGGTAAGCAAGGACAGCAAGACCGATATCCACCGTTTCTGGGCCCAGACCGGCAGTTTCTATATGAGCGGTAAGGGCGGCGAAAATCTTGCGGACCCCTATAATGCGCTGGGTTTGATACCCGCTTCATCGGGCATCTTCCGGGACATGACCCAGATCCGTTTTGAACACCCCACCTGGATTCCGGAAAACTGCACCGCCTGTGGCGACTGTTATACGGTGTGCCCCGATAGCGCCATGCCGGGGTTGGTAAACACGGTCTCGGAGGTTTTCGACACCACCATCCGACGGGTGGAAGATCAGGGCCATGCGGTCAAGCATTTGCGCCGGGCGGTACGCACCGTAGAGAAAAAACTGCGCACCGCGGTAGGCGGCAACGGCGAAGGCACCTCCTTCGATGCCCTCTTGGACCATGCAGTGACCGCCGCGCTCGCCGAGGCCGAACCGGAATCCGAACAACACCAGGCACTGGCCAAAGAATTCGAATGGTTCCGTCAGGCCATGGGCGATTTCAAATTTTCCTTGACTAAGCCTTATTACACTATCAAGGAAAAACAAGCCAAAGGCAGCGGTGGCCTATTTTCCATCATCGTCAACCCCTACACCTGCAAGGGTTGTATGGAATGCGTCACGATCTGTGAGGACAATGCCCTGGAGATCGTAACCCAGACCTCCGAGTCGATTGGAACCTTGCGCGATGAGTGGGAATTCTGGCTCGATCTACCTACGACATCGCCGGACTACATCCGCATCGATGACCTCGATGAGCGCATCGGTGCGCTGGAGACCCTGCTGCTGGAAAAGCATAACTATAATTCCATGGTCTGTGGCGATGGAGCCTGCACGGGCTGTGGCGAGAAAACCATTATCCATCTATTTACCGGCACGGTGGCGGCATTGATGCAGCCACGGGTAAAGAAGCAGCTGGAAAAGCTTGATGATCTAATCGAGCGATTGGACCAACATACCCGCCTCAAGCTGGCCAACACCATGGATCTGGCCGATACCGGAACCATTGAAAACGTAGTGGCCCAACACCAAGAGCAAGACCTGACTCTGGCTCGCCTCAGCGCCGATCTGGACAAGGACAAGACCACCACGCCATTGGATCCCGCCTGGCTGCAGTGGATCACCCGTTTGCTGAAACAACTCAAACAGCTGAAATGGCAATATACCGAGGGTGAATCCGGCAATGGCCGTTGTGACATGGGAATGATCAATGCCACGGGATGTACCTCCGTGTGGGGTTCCACCTTCCCCTTCAATCCTTACCCCTTCCCCTGGTCGAATCACCTGTTTCAAGATTCTCCCTCGGTGGCCATGGGATTGTTCGAAGGGCATATGGCCAAGATGGCCGATGGTTTCAAGGCCATCCGGATGGCGGAAATGGAACTGGAAGACAAGCATCACCATGAGCATATCCAGGAGACCTTTCAATACTTCGACTGGAACCGGTTCAGTGATGAGGAATTTCTGCTTTGCCCGCCGGTGGTTTCGGTCGGTGGGGACGGGGCGATGTATGACATCGGCTTTCAAAACCTATCCCGAATGATGATGACCGGCATGCCTATCAAGGTCATGGTCGTGGATACCCAGGTATATTCCAATACCGGCGGTCAGGCCTGCACCTCCGGGTTCATCAGTCAGGTCTCCGACATGGCGCCCTATGGCAAGGTGTTAAAGGGCAAATACGAGATACGCAAAGAGATGGGGCTGATCGGCATGGCGCACCGCACGACTTACATCCTGCAGGGCTCCATCTCCAACGTGACCCATCTGCTGGAAGGGTATATCGAAGGGCTCAATGCCCGGCGCCCCGCGCTTTTCAATATCTATGCCGTATGTCAACCCGAACACGGCGTCGCCGACGATGCCTCCGAGATGCAGAGCAAACTGGCCGTGGAGTCACGCGCCTACCCCTTACTGCGTTACAACCCCGATGAGGCTAACAGTTGGCAGGAAGCCATGAGCCTCGAGGGCAACCCCGCCATCGACGACGACTGGCCGACCTACACGCTTGAATACACCGAAGAAGACGGCAACAAGGCCAGCATGGAACTGCCCATGACCTTTGCGGATTTCGCCCTGACCGAGGGCCGGTTCCGCAAACACTTCCGCAAGGCGCCACGGGATAGCTGGAATGACGACATGATGCCGATCGCCGAATTCATCGAATTGGAAAAAGACGAACGTGAGGGGCTGTTTCCCTATATCTGGGCAGCGGATAAAAAGGGGCAATTGATGCGAGTCATGGTCTCCAGCGAACTGGCCCTGTCCACCATGGAACGGCGTGATCACTGGCGCCTTCTCAAGTCCATCGCCGGAATTGACAAAGTCGTCGATCCAGAACAGATCGCCACCCAGGTGCGCAGCGAGATGGCCCAGAACCTGGCCTCGGGGCTCATGTCCCTGGCGGCCGGAGGCGGTCTCGGCGATCTAAGCACCGCGATATCCACCGCTCCCGCGGCGGCAGCCGACGCCGCAGCTACGGCCGCCGCACCTGTCGCCGAAGGATACGAGCCCGTATGGATCGAAACCCCGGAATGCACCGCCTGTGACGAATGCGTGGATATCAACCCGAAGATCTTCGCCTATGACGATAAGAAAAAAGCCTATGTGCTCGATCCCAAAGGCGGGCCCTTCAAAGACATCGTCAAGTCCGCGGAGAAATGCACGGTGATGATCATCCATCCGGGGACCCCTTGGAATTCAAACGAAAAGGGGCTTGATAAACTCGTTAAACGGGCCGAGAAGTTTCAATAGAAAAGGAAACGTCACTCATGGGACTGTTGCATTTTCTCAGAGGTAACACCTTTTCGCATGGAGTACATCCTCCACAACACAAGGACCTCACCAATGCGCTGGCCATCCGGCGTCTGCCCTTCGCCCCGCGCATGATCCTGCCTCTGTCCCAACACTTCGGCGCGCCTTCGATCCCCATTGTTCATGAAGGCCAAGAGGTGGTGCGGGGACAGCCTATCGCTGAGGCCGATGGTTTTCTTTCGGTGCCGCTGCATTCTCCAGCCACCGGCGTCATCGAAAAATTTGACCTGGTCCACACCGTCCGCGGTCCCAAGACCAAGGCCATCATCCTCAAGCTCTATCCGGGCGCCAGTCAGGAGGTCTTGTACGAGATCAGCCAGGATATCGACGCCATGAATCCTGGCGAGATTGTTAATGCCGTACAGCACACCGGCATGGTAGGACTGGGCGGGGCAACCTTCCCTACCCATGTCAAGCTCAGCCCTCCTAAGGAGTTCCCTATCGACACCGTCCTGGTCAACGGCTGCGAATGCGAACCCTACATCACCTCGGATCACCGTGTCATGTTGGAACACACCGCCGAGCTGATCCGCGGCATCCGCATCATACTCAAGGCCGTGGGGGCCAAACGTGCAGTCATCGGTATTGAGGACAATAAGATTGACGCGGTGGAGGCAATCCGCGCCAAACTGCCCAAAGGGGCGCCCATCACGGTAGAGCTGGTCAAGACCAAGTACCCTCAGGGCTCCGAGAAGATGCTGATTACGGCCCTGTTGGATCGCGAAGTACCCTCGGGCGGTTTTCCCTATCACATCGGTGTGAGTCCGTTCAACGTCACCACCCTGGCCCAGCTGGGCACCTTGCTGCCTCGTGGTCAGGGACTGATCGAACGGGTGGTGACACTCAGCGGGTCAGGAATAACGAATCCCGGTAATTACATCGTGGCCTTAGGCACACCGCTACGCTTCGTGTTGGAGCAGGTAGGTTACTATGGTGGCCATGACAAACTGATCTTCGGTGGACCGATGATGGGGATGACAATTTCTTCCCTGGACGTGCCGGTAACCAAAGGCATCTCCAGCATCGTGGTGCAAACCGAGCAGGAGCAGGCGGCAAATGTTGCCAAAAAGGTCTACCCCTGTATCCGCTGCGCGGCCTGTGTCGAGGCCTGCCCCATCCACCTCAACCCCTCACAGCTGGGTCTGCTGGCGGCCAAACACGAATACGAAATAATGCAACAGCACTATCATCTCAATGACTGTTTCGAATGCGGTTCCTGCAGCTATGTGTGCCCCTCGGGCATCCCCCTAGTGCAGTACTTCCGTATTGCCAAGGCAGTCAACCGGGAGCGACAAGACTAGTGGACAAGGACCGCCCCAATATTGATCTTCGCACCTCTCCGCACCTGCGAGACGCCCCCACTGTGCCGACCATTATGCTCAATGTGGTCTATGCCCTGCTGCCGGTCTGCGCCTTCGCGGTCTATCAGTTCGGAATCAGTGCCCTGGCGCTGATCGTCGTCACTACCCTCAGTTGTATGCTTACCGAGTCCTTCTTCAACAGGATCAGTGGCAAACCGGACACCGTAGGTGACTTCAGTATAATGATCACCGGCATGCTGATGGCCCTTACCATGCCACCGGGGTTCCCACTGTGGATGGCCGCGGTAGCCGGCTTTGTCGGGGTTTCGCTGGGCAAGGTCATGTTTGGCGGCCTGGGCTTTAATGTCATGAACCCGGCGTTGATCGGGCGCGCCTTCGTACAGGCCGCCTTTCCGGTGGCCATCACTACCTGGACCCCTGGCGGACTGCCCAACCGGTTCGTTGAATTCATCCCCTCTACGTTAACCCTGCCCTTCATGGAGCCTGCACCGATCGCGGACTGGATTAAACAGACCGCAATTGATGGCTTTAGTGGCGCAACACCACTGGCATTATGGAAATTTGAACAGACCCATACCGACCCCATGGCATTGCTCTGGGGCATGACCTCGGGTTCCGCGGGAGAGACCTCGGCACTGCTGATCCTGCTCTGCGGGATCTATCTGGCGCTGCGCCGAATGATGGACTGGCGTATCCCGCTGAGCATGTTGGGTATGGCCGCCTTGACCGGGGGATTCTTTTTCCTTGTGGACCCGACCGCCTATCCCGATCCCTTGTTCATCCTGTTCTCCGGTGGACTGATGCTGGGGGCCATGTTCATGGCCTCGGATATGGTGGCCTCACCGGTCACCCCAATGGGAGTGTGGTTCTACGGTGCACTGATGGGTTTTGTCACGGTCATCATTCGACTATTCGGCGGACTCCCCGAGGGCGTCATGTATGCCATCCTGCTGGGTAACGCCGTCTCCCCGCTGATCGATATGATCACCCAGCCCCGGGTCTATGGCACCGGTAAGGAAAACCTGCCCAATGAGTAGCGCGGAACCGATACAAAAACCGGCCCTGCCCCCGGCAGGCCCCATGATCCGCACCCTGGGGGGCATTGCCATGATCTCGGGTTTCTTGGTGGTGCTGGTCTATCAATACACCCTGCCGATCATCACCGAGAATAAACGCCGGGCCTTGGAACAAGCCGTATACTCGGTCCTCCCCGGCACCCATGAACAACGTTATTTTGCGTTGAGCCCCGCGGGCCTCACCCGGCTGGACAAAGATGCCCTCAGCGAGGCCAATCTCATCGCCGGCTACGATACCCTGGGTAAGCTCTACGGGTTGGCCCTCGAAGGTGCAGCCCCCGGATATTCAGATATCGTGCGCACTCTATATGGCTATTCTCCAACATGTGAGTGCATCATCGGTGTCAAGGTCCTGGATAGCAAGGAGACCCCGGGACTGGGAGACAAAGTGGAGACAGACAAAGACTTTCTGGCCAATTTCGAGGCCCTGGATGCCCGCTTGAACGCGGATAAAAGCGCCATGCTGCATGACATCAAAACGGTGAAACACGGCAGCAAGACCCAACCCTGGCAGATCGATGCCATTTCCGGGGCCACGATCACCTCCAAGGCCATCGGCCGTGGACTGGCCGAAAGTACGCGTAAAAACCTACCGCTATTGGCCAAACATCTCGATCAACTGGAGGCCAAAGACTGATGGACAAGGAACAGGTCAAACCGCTGAGCTGGGAAACCTTTATACCGGGAATCTGGCGGGAAAATCCGGTATTCGTAATGCTGTTGGGCATGTGTCCGGTACTGGCGGTCACCAACTCGGTGGTCAATGCCGTAGCTATGGGGGTGGCCACCACCTTCGTGCTGGTATGTTCCAGCACCTTGGTCTCACTGTTACGCCACGGCATCCCTCGCCAGGTGCGCATCGCATCATATATCGTGATCATCGCCACCTTCGTCACCATCGTGGACTATGCCATTCAGGCCATCAGCCTAGATCTGTACAAGGCACTGGGGGCCTTCATCCAACTGATCGTCGCCAACTGCATCATCCTGGGCCGGGCCGAGGCCTATGCCTCTAAGAACGGCCCGGCTACCGCCGTGGTCAATGCCCTGGGCATGGGAGCCGGCTTTACCTTTGCCTTGCTGTGTCTGGGATCGGTACGTGAAGTGCTGGGCAGCGGCACCTTTTTGGGTGTTGCCCTTTTCGGCGAAGGTTTTCAACCCTGGGTGGTGATGATCCTGCCCCCCGGCGGGTTTTTCGTGTTGGGAGCATGGTTGCTGTTATTCGCCTGGTTCAAGGCCCGACAGGCCCGCAAGGCCGAGCGCAAAGAGGCCATCCATGCAAGCTGATTCGCTGAGTTTCATTTTTCTGAATGCTGCCATCGTCAACAATTTCGTGTTGGCCTTGTTCCTGGGAATCTGCCCCTTCCTGGGGGTGTCCGCAAAACTCGAAACCTCCTGGAACATGGGCCTGGCCACGATGTTCGTGATGCTGGTCAGTTCAACCTGCGCCTACGGGATCAATCTGCTGCTGGTGGAATTCGAACTCGAGTTCCTGAGATTGATCTGTTACATCGCGGTGATCGCCTCCGCGGTGCAACTGGTCGAGATGGTGATGAAGAAATTCAGCCCCGCCCTGTTCCGGGCCCTGGGGATCTTTCTGCCCCTGATCACCACCAACTGCGCGATCCTGGGTCTGGCCCTGTTTCAGACCCTGCGCGAGTATGATTTTCTGCAATGCCTGGCCTTTAGCTTGGGCGCTGGGCTCGGATTCACTGTAGCATTGATGCTGATGGCCGGCCTGAGGGTCAAGCTCGATCTGCACAATGTCCCGGATGTAGCCAAGGGTGCCGCCATGAGCTTGATGCTGGCCGGACTGCTGTCACTGACCTTTATGGGCTTCGCTGGATTGGGGGGACAATGATCACATATCTCTTCGCCATGGCCATTATTCTGCTGGCCCTGCTGGGCTGGGTCGCCGTACAACACCTGGCGCGGCTTTACGCAGCCCGGCATCCTGAATTTGGACCAGCGCGCGAAGAAGGCGGTGGCTGCGGCAGTCGGTGCGGCTGCAGTGGCAAACAACAGTGCCATCGAGATTGATGTTAACCTGGATATTTCATGAATTTGTGCGATGATCGCGTAGAGATTTGTTTCCACAAGGATCAAGCGAGGGCGCGGGTAATTCATGAAATATCCAGGTTAAACACCAACCATACTAAGGCCTAGATCCTGCAACTGATCTAGGAAAAAATGCCAAGCGAGTTTGAAGCGCCGGAGAAGCCTTGATGAACCTCAACAAATATGACATCAGCACCACCTACAAAGCCACGGTCTCCCGCAACGAGCGCCTCACCCCCGAGGATGCGCGGGACGAGGTCAGACATATCGTATTGAATATCGCCGATCCAAGTTTCGTGTTCGTCGAAGGACAAAGCATCGGGGTGGTGGTCCCCGGTCCCCACGACTTCGGCAATCCCTACCATTTCCGGCTCTACTCTATTGCCAGCACCCGCCAAGGAGAGGACAGCAACCTGGCCGAACTCTCACTCTGCGTGCGGCGTTGTTTTTATATCGACGATGTCAGCGGCGAACGCCAAAAAGGCATCGCCTCTCATTATCTCTGCGATGCCCCTCCCGGCAAGGAGATCACCATTACCGGCCCCTATGGTCGCCAGTTCCTGATACCGCGCGACAACAGCGCCAACCTGCTGCTGCTCGGCGTGGGCACCGGCATCGCCCCCTTTCGGGCCTTCGTCAAACACATCTTCGATGAGCGCCGAGCCTGGGAAGGCAAGGTACGGCTGTTCTATGGCGCTAAAACAGGCATGGAACTGCTGTATATGAACGATATCAAAAACGATATCGGTCAGTACTACCAACAAGGGACCTTCAAGGCCTTCGAGGCGCTGAGCCCCCGCCCGGCCGTGGACGCTCCCGTCGCCATAGACCGGACCCTGGAAGACAACGCTGAGGAGATCTGGGAGATGATCCAAGACCCCAAGACCTATGTCTACCTGGCCGGCCTGAGTAAGACATTCAAAGGACTGGACAAGGCCATGACCAACATCGCCGGCTCGGAGGAAGGCTATAGACAAAAGAGGCAGGAGATGCTCCAACAGGGACGGTGGGCGGAGTTGTTGTATGATTGAGCGGCATGGGGTCCATCGGGCGGAGCCGGTGTAACAGGTCGGTTAGGGCGATTTTTCCCGCGCTTCCTTCAGTACATTGATATTCGCTTCAACGGTCTAGGTGGAGGGATGAGGCTCGAGGTGGACTGTGAAAAAAATACTCTATGTCGACATGGATAACGTGCTGGTCGATTTCCTAACCGGCCTACGTCACTATGACCCGGCCATTATCGAGGGATATGAGGGAAGATATGACGAAATACCTGGTATTTTCTCTAAGATGAAACCCATGGAAGGGGCCATCGATGGCTTTGCTCTGTTATCTACTCATTTCGATACCTATGTACTCTCGACATCCCCGTGGGAAAATCCCAGCGCCTGGACCGACAAACTGGTTTGGGTAAAACAACACCTGGGAAAATGCGCCTACAAAAGACTGATTCTGACCCATCATAAGAATCTGAATATCGGTGATTTTTTAATCGATGATAGGAAAAAGAATGGTGCCGACCGATTTCCCGGCACACTCATCCCGTTTGGATCGGAGAGATTCCCAGATTGGCCTTCGACAGTGGAATATCTTCTTTCCAGTACGAAGCCACTTTAACTCCAGTTCTTGCTATATCAGGTTAGACCATGCTAACCACTTGTTTTATTTTATAATTCACAAAATATAGTGGTCATTTTCAAGGGGAGCGATCAAGAGGCCCATCGATAGCTCTTTTAGCACAATGTCAATGGCTCATCGTAGTCCGACCCTATTTCCACGTAATCTGCCCCGGACAGACTACGATCCAACATTGAACTTCAGGACAAGAAATGGCTATCGATACCGCTGTAAAGCTTCTCAAGAAACGCCGCACCAAGCTCATAGCGACCTTAGGTCCGGCCACCAGCGAGGCAGCCACCATTGAAAGACTCATCCAGTACGGCGTCAATATTTTCCGCCTGAATATGTCCCATGGCAACCACGATGAGCATCGCACAAGGTACCATCGCATCCGTGAGGCCGCCCGGCAGATGGGCGAGCCTATCGCCGTGTTGGCGGACCTGTCCGGTCCTAAGATCCGTGTCGGGCAGTTTCCTGGAGGACCGATCATACTCCAAGAGGGTGACCGCGTGACCGTGACCACACGCAACGTTCCGGGTAAGCCCGGCCTTATCCCATCACAATACGAGGGTCTGGCGAATGACGTTCAAGCAGGTGATCGGATCCTTCTTTATGATGGCACCATGGAACTGAGGGCGCAGAACGTGCAAGGCACGGAAATCATATGCACAGTCGTCCAAGGCGGCAAGCTGTCCCAGCGCAAGGGGATCAATCTCCCTGGAATAGAGGTGTCCACACCAAGCCTAACGGACAAGGACCGGAACGACGCCCAATTCGCCATGCAGCTGGGTATCGATTTCATCGCCCTTTCCTTTGTTCGCCGCGCTGCTGACCTGGAGGATCTCAAAGCGCTCATGCCGACTACCGACGAGGGACCGGCGATAGTCGCCAAGATCGAACGCCCCGAGGCACTGATCGACAGCACCGCAATCATCGAGGCTGCCGATGCGATCATGGTCGCCCGTGGTGATCTGGGTGTCGAACTTCCACCGGAACAGGTGCCTGTAGCACAACAGCAACTCATCGACCACGCCCGGGCCCGCAACAAACCCGTCATTGTGGCCACGCAGATGCTGGATTCCATGACCAGAAACAGTCGCCCGACCCGCGCCGAGGTTGCTGACGTCTCCTATACCGTGTCCAGTGGTGCCGATGCCATCATGTTATCGGCGGAAACGGCAATCGGGGCCCACCCCCTGACCACCGTGGAAATGATGGACCGGATAGCCCGACAGGCAGAGGGCTACCTCTGGCGCCACAGTGCCTTCGAAACCCTGACTCACGACAATCAGACAGCAGGCCCAAAACCCTTCGGTGACGCCGTTGCCAATGCCACGGCCCTTCTCTCTCGGCAACTGTGGGTTCGGGCCATCGTGGTGATATCGGAGACGGGACGATCCACCGCCACCATAAGCGCGGCCCGCCCGGCGGCACCCATCATAAGCGTATCCGCAAACGCGCAGACCTGCCGCAGGGTGAATCTGCTCTGGGGAGTTATGCCAGTGCAGGTGGATGAGATCGAGCTGGAGAACCCCATTGCGCTGACTCGCCGCCTAACAACAAGCCTTGGACTCACAAATTCCGAAGACCGTGTCCTCATGATACGTGGCTTTCACAGTGATCCCGAAAAGAACACGCCGTCCATCACGATTCTGAGCATTTAGCTTGGGAATTCTTACCGACTCACGGCGGCAGCTTATCGTTGTAATACGGGCAATCATGCGGCGCCAGTTTAGTCATTTAACACTTTGATTCAATAGCTCTATACCGTCTTTCCAAAAGAACCACACCTAATTTCTACTTCCTGAATAACCCACTAACCGGGGTGAACATGGCACTGTCTAGTTGGTAAGTCTGCGCAACTAACGCGGCTTGGCAATACCCATGAAATCCAGAATTTTTAAGCTGGCCAAATAGTCCTAAAGAACGATCAATCAAGTCCGATAAGAGCGGTTGAGCCATGGTTTCTTGGCAATATGCTCTGTTTCCTAACCGGTTCCTATGTCATTCACAAGGATTGGCGTGTCATCAGGCCCTTAGGATCAAGGAATCATAATCACAATGCATGCAGGAGGGACAATCTTGGTTTCTAATCTACTCAAAGTGCTCTTAACGCTTCCTCTGGCGTTGAGTTCCACGCTTCACGCCGATGTAAACCTGAATTTTGGCGTCTATACCTCAGACAAGCCAGTGACAATGGTCAAAAAATTTCGCCCCGTACTAAACGCCATCGAAACCGACCTGGCCAAAAAAATGGGGGAACCCGTCCATATCCATCTGCAAGTGGCGAGCAGTTACAAAAAGGGCATAGATGACCTGGCCACCGGTAGAGTGGATTTCGCCCGCATGGGGCCAGCTTCCTATGTTATCAGCAAAAAATTAAATCCCAGCATTGAACTACTCGCAAAGGAAAGCAAGAAAGATAAGAAAAGAATCTATGGCGTCATTTGTGTTGCCACGAACAGCCCGATCCAGCACCTTGGCGAACTAAAAGGAAAGTCCTTTGCATTTGGTAATGAGCGCTCAACCACTGGCCGCTACATGTCTCAGTTGATGCTTCTCGAGGCAGGTGTATTGGCGGATGACCTGGGTTCATACGAGTATCTTGGGCGACACGATCGTGTCGGAACGGCTGTGGGTGCAGGGCAATTTGATGCGGGTGCCTTGAAGGGAAGCACATTCAAAAAACTCATAAAAAAGGGCCTAGAGATTCGCGAGATTGTTCGCTTCTCGATTGTCACCAAGCCCTGGATTGCCTCCGCAATGATTGAGCAGAAAATGTTTACCCTATTGCAAGAAACGCTGTTGGAACTGAAGGACGAAGCTGCGTTAAAGACCATCAAAAATGATGGCTTCTTGCCTGTAATGGACGCTGAATATCAACGGACCAGAGAGGCCATTGATCAGAATGGCGAATTCTTTCACCGGTAATAAGTTGAGGCAAGCAGACCATATTGTTGATAAATGGATCCTACGGTAGCCCACATGAAAAAGGCCACTCGGAAACCGTACAATCGCTGGCCTTTGTGGGGTCAGTTGATGCTTGCTTTGGGCATGGCACTGCTCCTGGCCAATCTGATTGCCTCGCCCCTGATTCACTTTATGATCAGCGAGTCTCAATTTACCCAACTGACAAGACAAAGCAAAAACACATTCTTCATGTTGTCGGCTACCGCCCTTGATGCGGTTATCACCGAGGATATCCCCCTTTTGGAGACCATCGCCATCCAATCCTTGACGGTATCCCCAAGCATGGTCGAACTCTCTTTTCAGAATGAACGTGGTGAACCCATAGTCGAACACCGACGCCAACATGACACGGTAGCAGCAAACCTGCGAGACTATCACTATGACATTGAACTGGAGGGAGAACTATTTGGAAATGTCAGCATTGTCTGGGACATCACCTCAATCCAGCAGGATATCGGTCGGCATGTACGGAAACTACAGGGGGTTGTCACCATCATTCTCCTGTTCCTGGCGGGGCTAGCCATTGGCATGGTTTACTTGCTGGCAATTCGGCCAATACGCCGGGTTGCCCAGTTTCTGGGCTCTCTGTCCTCTTCGGATGAAAAATTACCGCCGCTTGATCTATCTACAAACCGTGAAATGAAGGTTCTCGCTGAGTCGGCAAACGAACTGTCCAGGATGTTGATCCTTCGCGATCAACGCGACAGGGAACTTGAAATCACCGCCAATAAACTGCGTGTTGCCCGGGATGAGGCTTTGAGCGCCAACCAAGCCAAGAGTGAATTTCTGGCCAATATGAGTCATGAGATACGCACACCCATGAACGGTATCATCGGTATGGCAAACCTTCTCCTGAGCGACAAACTAGATGAAAAACAGCGAGAACAGACTTTAACGCTGAAGCGCAGTGCGGACTCTTTACTTGTCATCATTAACGACATATTGGATTTTTCCAAAATCGAAGCGGGCAAACTGAACGTGGAGTTACTCGATTTTGACCTCGACGCCCTGATCGCAGACTTTGCCGAAACCATGGCTTTTCGCGCCGAAAATCAGGGCCTGGAACTGATCTGCCCGGCTAATTCGGTGATGCATAGATGGTTCAAAGGAGATCCTGGCCGTATCCGACAGATACTTACCAATCTGGTAGGAAACGCCTTCAAATTCACGGAAAAAGGCGATATCACGGTCCGCTACGAACTTGAAGACGATGCCAAAGGTCAATCACAGCTTAGATTTTCCATCACCGATACCGGTATTGGCCTGGCACCTGAACAGCAAAAGGCCCTTTTTGACCGCTTCACCCAGGCCGATGGTTCTACCACGCGAGAATACGGCGGAACCGGCCTAGGGCTGGCAATCAGCAAGCAACTGGTTGAGCTCATGGGTGGTAAGATCGGCGTAGAGAGCAAGGCCGGTGAAGGGTCCAGGTTCTGGTTTACCCTGGTCCTTGCCAAAGCCGAGCCCAGCGCCCCGCTACCTAAATCTAACGACCTCAAAGGCGAGAGAATATTGGTGGTAGATGACAATGTAACAAACCGGGAACTGCTGAATCAGCTGCTGGACATCTGGCAGGTTGACCACGGCATGGCATCTGATGCGTCAACAGCTCTCCACATGCTCGAAATGGCGGTGACAGAGAAAAACCCGTATTCAATCGCTCTGATTGATATGCAGATGCCAGAGATGGATGGCGCTCAGCTGGGAGCGCATATGAACAAAGACCCGGACCTGGCTGCAACAAAAAAGCTGTTGCTGACATCAAGGGGCCGGCGCGGCGATGCCAGGAAAATGCAATCCGCCGGCTTTGTCGCCTATCTCTGCAAGCCCGTAAACCAGTCAGAACTTTACAATGCCCTGCTCCAGGTGGCCAACGTGGGCGGCCAGAGCGATCGGTTGATCACACGTTATGTGGCCAATGAGCTGCCCCAGTTCAATGGCCGGGTTCTCGTTGTCGAGGATAACATCACCAATCAGGCCGTTGCCCGGGGCATGTTGGAACGGTTTGGGTTGGCGATCGATATGGCTGGCCATGGTCAGGATGCATTGGATGCGCTGAAACACGCCTACTATGACCTGGTATTCATGGACTGCCAAATGCCGGTGATGGATGGCTGGGAAGCGACACACAGAATCAGAAGCAAAACCTCAGGCATCAATGACAAGACAATTCCGATCATTGCCATGACCGCCAATGCAATGAAGGAAGATCGGGAAAAATGCATAGAAACAGGGATGAACGATTTCATTGCCAAACCGGTAGATCCGAAAATTCTTTGTGAGGCATTGAAACGTTGGCTGCCGGACCGATGCAAGACAGCTCCCCGGCAAGACGAATCACCAACGGTTAACACGACGGGAGAAACGCGCTCCACGGCAATTAATCGCGGTGACGATGCGAAGGCTCAAGAGGTAGCGATTTTTGATCATGCCGCCCTGAGCCGGCGAATGATGGGAGACGAAGCCTTGATTAAGACCGTGGTGGAGATTTTTCTCAGCGACATGGTGCAACAGTTTGACTCCCTGGCATCTGCCGTGTCAGAAGAGGATACTGGGCAGATCACTGCCTTGGCCCACAAGATCAAGGGTTCTTCAGCCAATGTAGGCGCCATGGCCCTATCTGCCCAAGCGCTTCCAATGGAAGACGCGGGAAGATCCGGGAAGCTGGAACAGATAGATCAGGGTCTGGCGGCGCTGAAGCAACAATTTACCCAACTCAGGACCGTTATGGAAAGAGAGGTATTGTAGTAAAGTGGGTTGATAACGTGTAGGGAAGATATAGTGCTTTTCTAGAATGAATTTCTAAGCAGACTCTTAATTGCCTGAAATCCGACCTCACCCAGCAGATCGCAGCCGCGCTGGGCGGTTACCGATTGGGTCGATGCGGAGAGTTTATCTGGGGTGAGGATTAAGCCCCCGTTAGGAATGCGGATGAAAGAACTTCCTTAACTGGCGCCGCATGCTCGTTCGTATTCAAGGCGCGATAACAAAGGCGGCCTGCTATGGGCGCTGAAAACTCATTCGTCATGGGTATAAAAGGCTGAAGTTATTTTTGGACCATTCATTGACACAACGGTAATATCCCTCGGGCCTGCCGATATCATGCACCATCCCGGGTAGACGCACACCGAGTAAACCCCGCTCCTTAAGCAGCAGACGCCTGACCGGCTCATCGGTAAACTCGCCCCGCTGCACGGCCTTGCGGGTTCGCCGTATGGCCTCGAAGAAGTGTGGACCGGTGACCATTATCCCGCAGATGCGCAGTTCCTCCGCAAAGCGAGGGACGAAATGTCCAGGGTCCTTGGAATGGAAATGCGCTATTTGATAGGTATCTGCGGTTCGATGAACGAGATCTACCCTGCCGGAATGGCCCACCGCACGGGCATTGTCCTGAGTCACTGGGGTCAGAGCGACCACATCCGCATCCTGTTGATCATAGACGTCTTGCAGATGTTTCAACGCACCCGGGGCGGGCAAATAGAGATTATCGGGATAAATGATCCCTACGCTGTGCTGTCCTACCAAGCCCGCAGCCAAGGCTATGGCATCGGCCTCACCCCGCGGTTGCTGTTGATAAAGGTAGTGGATGGGAGCGCGGAGACGGGCCAGGCGCCGCCTGATGATCTCCTTTTGTGGGCTAATGATAATTATGATCTGTTCAACCCCGGCATCGATCCCCTCCTCCACAGCATATTGAATAGCCGGCTTTTCTCCCAGCGGCAACAACTCCTTGGGCAACCGGGAATTGACTGATTTCATCCGGGTTCCCAAACCGGCGGCGGGAATGATTAGGGAATGCATGGCAATGGATAACCCAGTATTAAACCTCGATCTCCATGAGGTCTTCGGCCAGCCGGACATCCCCACCATACTCTGCCCTGGCCTCGCCCAAGCGGCTGTCTTCAGCTCCGTGCACTGGATAAAGATGGGTGAGTAACAGGCGTTTTACTCCGGCCTTGGCAGCAATCCGACCACACTCTCCGGCCGAACAATGTCCAGGGTATTTGTGGGCATTGATAAAGGAACAGTCCAGCACCAATAGATCGGCCTGGCTTGAATGTTGGATGATCCCCTCATCGTAGTCGCAGTCGCCCGACAACACCACCGTCCTACCCCCGACCTCAAACCGGTAAGCCACGCTGTGCAAGCTCTCTGAGTGTACCGTGGGAACGCACTGACAGTGCACACCGGCATACTCAAAAACCCTGTCCACTTCTTGTATCTCGACCCCGAAGTGTTTCGGCAAACTGGCCACGGTCGCAATATAATTATCGAAAAACTGCTTGAAGCCCGGTGGACCGAAGAGACTCAAGACCTTCTCACGTCGGAAACCTGGAATCACCTTGAGGGCATGAATCAGAGGGATGAGATCGCCGATATGATCCGGGTGAGTGTGGGTGATGAACACCGCGTCTATGTGCTGGCAACTCCTACCCATCCTTTCCAGTTGCAACAGGGTGCCACTACCACAATCGACAAGACATTCTCGATCAAGTACCTGCAAATAATAGCCCGGTGCGTTGCGTTCAAGCGATGGAACGCCGGTTCCGCTCCCCAAGACGATAAGTTTCATTTAATGCACACCTCAACTCCATGATGAATATATTGTCCAGCACAAGCTATTGTTTGTTTTAGGTATTTCAATAATAATACACATTCAATCCGGGACCGGTCCTTCAGATCGCTCCCTTAACCTTGATTTCGGCGACGTCAACCCAGGGAGATTTCATGAAGAAAACCATTTCTTGCGTAATACTACTGCTTGGCCTGATAACGGTGCAAGCCGGCATTGCCGATGAAGAAATCGACAAGATTGCAGCCAAGGTCAGCGAATATACCGCTGCGGGTAACTACCCCAAGGCCTTAGAGGAACTGGCCTGGTATAAAAAAGAGCTCGAGAAACGGAATTTTAAGAAGATTTTGGAGTTTTTCCAAGAAGACCTTGCCGGATTTAAGCGTCAGTCGCCGAAGACCCAAAGCGCGGTGGGCATCATTACCATCGAGACAAGCTATAAAAAAAATAGCGAGAAGATCAAGGCGACCCTCACCGGAAGCAGTGGTGGCACTGCAGGGGCGATGGGGGGGCTGGCCGCTTTCGGTCATCTGGCTGCCATGCAAAGCGGGGCATCGGGACATGACTCCTTCCGGCTGAACGGATTCACCGCGACCCTAAATCAGCAGCGTCGCCGCCCCGAACTGAGTGTGATCCTGGACAACGGATGGATCATAAAATTTGTCGCCGCTGAAGCCTCAGCCGCGCGATCATTCGCCAATGAATTCCCCATAGTCGAATTGAATGATTACCTCAAAGGTAATTTCTAGAAGCTCGCCGCGGTTAACTTGGCAATATCATAGCCACCCACCTCGGCCAGGCCCGAGAAAAAAGGGAAGAAATGCGAACTAAATAACCTCCCTAATTGGCGCCGCATGTTCGTTCGTATTCAAGGCGCGACAACAGGCGCATAGCTTCGCGCCACATAACGAATAAGGTTAGATTGTGATTCGTTTCGCTCTCACAATCTAACCTTATTCGTTATGCCCTGATCTAACCGATAAATCTTCTTCACACTTTAGTACGCAGTCGCAATGGCTTGACATAAAGGGAGGGCAGTGCAATTTATGAGCTATCCGGGCTAAATCAACCTGATTCCAAAG
>JAAEPA010000777.1 GCA_024222475.1 Gammaproteobacteria bacterium
AGTTATTTAATTCGCATTCCTAAACGATAAAGGGATCCAATTCAGCTGGTTTTCGGTTCGCAGAGCGCATACGTTCGCAGAGCGCATACGGTTCGCAGAGCGCATAGAAAACAGCCTGGTAAATTTATCGAATCCCCATTGGTGCAGGCTATGATAACGATCTTGGACCAATTTCTCCATGAATATTAGGGTTTCCATGGGTTCAGGGAGTATTGGGGTCAGACACGAATTAATTCCTGTTATTTGCTATGCTTTCACGTTCTTAATGAAACCTGCTCCACGTGCGGCGGTGCGCTCAAAGTCATCGCCTGTATCGAAGATCCCCTGGTCATCGATAAGATACTCACCCACCTGGATAACAAGGCCGCATTGTCTGAACCGGTGGTGCTGCCGCAGAGCCGGGCGCCACCACAGAGAGATCTGTTCGACTGATTTTCAGTACACCCCCGCCACGATTCAAGAGACTACGACCATCGCGGTCGCGGTAAGGGTCTTGGCTTGTTTGCTGCTCTGAAATCTGTGCTCTTGTTGGGAAAAACCTCGACAGTAAAGGTGGAATTTGCCGAGACTACATGGCTCAAAAGGTGTTCCATGGTGCCATCGAGGACCATTTCAGTGTCTTTGATACCCCTCGACTTTGGGGGAAAGGGCGTTTATGCTTCTTATACTCCGCTGATACTCGCCAGCCTGGGCCCGGCCTGGGCCCGGCAGCGTCACTCGCGGATGGTGTGGCGGACCGGATCACAATCAACGAACCCTACGTCCGTGCCGCCGGTCGTCAAGACCAGCGCCGCCTTCCTGCAGCTGCACAACGATGCGCCGACTGAGCAATTTGTGGTCAGTGCCAGTACACCCATCGCCGGGGCCGTGGAGTTGCATATGCATCTGCACGACAATGGCGTGATGCGCATGCGCCAGATCCCGCATATCCATATGCCACCCGGCGAGAATGTCGCGCTTGAGCCAGGTGGCCTTCATATCATGCTGTTCGACCTGAAGGGCACGTTGAGAGAAGGCTAGGAGATCCCCATCACGCTGACTTTCGACGACGGATCCAGCAAAGAAATCACCGCGCTGGTCTGATCGGTAAATCGCATGATGAAACACTGATTATCGATTGTGTCCAGTCGATGAGTCGACATGATTGGCAAGGGAACAACTGGCGTCACCGGATATTGCCCGTCGTTGTTTAGCAAGCCATCGTGGGCTAAATTGCAGTGAGGATGGTACGCCGGCTGTGAATACGGCTGAACACACAGAACCACGAAAAAAACCAGGAGGAACTATGTTGAAGAAAATCCTTGCAACCACGTTGGCAGCGGGCCTGCTGCTGGCTGCCGGCGGTGCATTTGCCGAGAAGACCTATCGCCTTCGTCTCGCCGAGACCTGGCCGCCGAATTTCCCGATCTTTGGTGAAGCCACCAAGAGCTTCAAGGCGATGGCCGAAGGTATGTCCAATGGCCGACTGAAAATCACCATCGATTCGAAGAACAAGCACAAGGCCCCGCTGGGGATCTTCGACATGGTCAAGGCCGGCCAATACGACATGGGTCACTCGGCGTCGTATTACTGGAAGGGCAAAGACCCGAACACGCTGTTTTTCACCAGCATGCCGTTTGGCATGACCGCGCCAGAACAATACGCCTGGTTCTACTATGGCGACGGAATGGACCTGATGAAGAAGGTCTATGACAAGCACGGACTGTTGTCATTTCCTGGCGGAAACACCAGCAATCAGATGGGCGGCTGGTTCCAGAAAGAGATTAACTCCCTGGATGACCTCAAAGGCCTGAAGATGCGTATTCCCGGTTTTGCCGGTGAAGTCCTGGCCAAAATCGGTGCGAAGCCGACCAATATCCCACCGGGTGAGCTGTATACCGCGCTGGAGCGCCGGACCATCGACGCCCTCGAATGGGTTGGCCCTTCGCTGGACCTGCGCATGGGTTTCCACAAGATCGCGCCTTACTACTACACCGGTTGGCATGAGCCCGCGACCGAGCTGCAGTTCCTGATCAACAAGAAGAAATGGGATGGTCTTCCCGCTGATCTACAGGAAATCATCCGCGTTGCAATGCGTACTGCCGCATACGATATGTATTCACAGTCGTATCATGCGAGCGGGGAGAACTGGGATCTAATCAAGAAGGATTATCCAAACATAAAGATCAAGACCTTCCCCAAGGAAGTGCTCGATGCGATGCGTAAGGCAAACGACGAGTTGCTCGCAGATCGTGCTGCGGCTGATCCCGTCGCCAAGGAAATCATCGATTCACAGGCCGCCTACATGCGTAAGGTACGTGCCTGGACCGAGATCTCAGACCAGGCTTATCTCAACAGCCTCGGCAACTGATAGATAACGGCTCTGTCGGAGCCATCCATGAAGAGGCGGCAAAGGTTTTCCATTGCCGCCTCTATGCCTTTAATGGACATTGACGATGCGTTCGAAACTCATCCGGGCTGAACAGGTATTCAATCGGTTTTCGGATTGGATCGGCACATTCTCAGCGGTGCTGTTGCTGTTGCTTGTGCTGAACGTGTTCTACGACGTGGTGATGCGTTATCTTTTTAACGATGTTTCCATCGGCATGCAGGAACTCGAATGGCATCTGTATTCGATGATTTTTCTGTTTGGGATTGCCTACACGCTGAAGTCCGATGGGCATGTTCGTGTCGATGTGATCTATGAAAGGCTGAGCGTAAAGAAGCGTGCCATTATCGATATTCTGGGTACGCTATTTTTTTTGTGGCCTTTCTGTGCACTGGTGGCCGGTTACGGCATCGGTTTCGCTTACGAGGCTTACGATATCAATGAGGTGAGCGGCGACCCCGGGGGGCTGCCCTATCGTTGGCTGATCAAGGGCATGATCTGCGCCTCTCTGATCTGTGTATTGATCAGTAGCATTGGTTTCGTGCTTCGAGCGATCAACGAGTATCTGGGCCTGCAGCCACCCCATGGCCACGAAACCTTCCAACCATGATGTCTATGAGCCCGCAACGATGTTCGACCCTGCAAATCCCCCCGGGGTCTGAGCTTGGCAGGGGGTTCACCCGATGATCGGCATCGTGATGTTCTTTGTCGCCCTGCTGTTGCTGTTGCTGGGATTTCCGGTGGCTTTCACCTTTGGCGGCGTGGCCCTGATCTTTGGGGTGATGGCCGAGGGCTGGGATTTGTTCGCCTTTATGCCCTTCCGCGTCTACAGCATTATGCAGAACGTGGTGTTGATGGCAGTTCCCCTGTTTATCTTCATGGGGATTGTGCTGCAGAAGACGCAGTTGGCTGAGCAGTTGCTCGAATCGATGGGTCGTCTATTCGGCAGCCTGCGCGGCGGACTCGCGGTATCGACGATTCTGGTCGGCGCCCTACTCGCAGCCTCTACGGGCGTGGTCGGTGCCAGTGTAGTTGCGATGGGGGTGATTTCCCTGCCCGTCATGCTCAAGTACGGCTACGATCGTTCTCTGGCCTGTGGAGCGATCTGCGGTGCCGGCACACTGGGTCAGATCATCCCGCCTTCGATCATCCTGATAATTCTGGGCGATGTACTGGGTCTGCCTGTCGGAGACCTGTTTCAGGCGGCGCTGATACCGGGCCTGGTTTTGGTCGGGGTCTATGTGATCTACGTGCTGGCCTACGCTTATGCCCGGCCGGAAACAGCGCCTGCCATCCCCTTTGTCGACGACAATTCCAGCAAGACGATGCATTACCTGGCGGCACTCAAGGCCATTGTTCCGCCGCTGCTTTTGATCGTTGTTGTACTCGGTTCGATCTTTGCGGGCATTGCGACACCAACAGAGTCATCCGCCCTTGGTGTTGTGGGCGCGATATCGTTGGCGGTGCTTTATCAGAAGTTCTCGTGGCGCATGCTTTACGACAGTGCCTTGGAGACCGTGAAAATCACGTCCATGGTGTTCGCGATCCTGTTGGGTGCTACGGCCTTCTCGATGGCTTTTACCTATACCGGTGGCGATGTCATTGTCGAAGAATTCCTGCTCAGTCTGCCCGGTGAAAAATGGGGCTTCCTGATCTTCTCTATGTTGATCATCATGGCGCTCGGATTCTTTATCGATTTCGTGGAAATCTCTTTCATCGTGGTCCCCATCCTTTCACCAATCGCCGAGGCACTGGGTATCAGCATGCTGTGGTTCGCGATTCTGATCGCAATGAACCTGCAGACATCTTTCCTCACCCCGCCTTTCGGATTCAGCCTGTTCTATCTCAAGGGTATTGCTCCACCAGAGGTGCATACGATGGATATATATCGCGGCGTGATCCCGTTTATCCTGATGCAGGTCTCACTGGTGATATCCATCCTGGTGTTCCCGGATCTCTTCGGATTGAGTTGATAGAAAGGATTGAGTCGAAAAAACAACAGCTGCGCAATTTCAAAGCCAGTGCAGACGAATTTCTGGCCGCTCCCGGACCAGTCGCCGGCATCGAATTCGATGACGCGGCGGTTACCCTCAAGCGCTACGTGTTGACCCAGTTGATGACTTTCTAACACTACAGAACAAGGGCAGGCTTAACAATAGCGCTTCTGCTGATTATTAGAGATGCCCAACAGTCGCTTTCCGGCCAATCTCGAACCTTCTCCGTGGTACGATCGACCGTCCGCTTCATACGACTTGCAGCCTTCCGTGTACAGGCGGCCATCAGAGTGGAAGGATTCTGAGTCGTCAATTAGCAGTAATATCTAACACGAGCCAGGGGATTACGACTTAGCTGCAGCGCGAGCAAACTGCTATGAATACCAAATTCCAAGGTCTTTTCAATGACTGTCTTCTGGTCCTTATTTGCCTTTAATGCTTCCGTGTATCGCTTTCTCTTCATCTTTACCCCTTTTGAGCCAGTGACTCTATCTTAATGCACTGTCTCATTCTTGGGGTCCACTATACCTCTAGATTGAAATTATTTTACTCGTTCTGGCTCATGACAGGCTACGCATAAGCTATTTATGGTTTTTCTTACATATGCAAGATCAATCTGTTTTTTCCCCTTTGCATGCTCCTGCAATCTTTTTTGTATCCCTTCAATCCGGCGGTTAAATGTTTCCTTATCCAGTATCACTCCAGACGGGCCTGCATCAGGCATGGTGGTTTTTAAGAGATCAATATAATAATTGATGAGCTCGATGTGATTTTCAACCTCTGCATCTCCGTTTGCATTCTTTTCGTAGATTCTTGCTAGATCAATATGTTCAGACACCTTATGCATGTATTCGCCAAAAAGCGTCATGCCTTGGGGAATGCTAAATAGATAATCAAATTTCATTTCCTTATGACACGCTATACACACATTAAAAATATCTCTTGCGAATAACTCGGTCAGCAGGGGCGCTCTGTATTTAACTGCACCCCTAAGATCAGAGATAGTCGTTTGCAGTTTGGCTACTCTCTCGATGAATAGCATCTTATCAATTACCGATCCCTCCTTGTCATACTCTGGAATATTCTTTTGGGCTAAGGCAAAATACTCTTTCATTTGCCGCAAGTGTATGTCCGTTATTTCATGCTTATTTAATCTATAGCTGATCCGGGCATGATTATAACTATCAAATACTTTATGCATATAAAGCTTAAAGCTATTGGGAGAAGTTGCATTTGCCCATGAAACCGTAAAGATGAAAGCGTATGTGATAACAAATAGAATAATAGTTGATTTTTTCAACTGAGATTACTCCGTAGTTTCATTAACTCGTGAGTCGTAAATTTTCGGTGTAAAGACGATTAAAACGAGTTGAGAACTGAAGGACGATAAACATCGTTATCAGTAAGCTGTGTATGGCGAATTGTTAATTTGGCTGCAATCGGCAGCTGGAATAACCCGCGACAATGCGTGTGCCAATTATTGGTTCCTTCGAAGAAACTCCAAGATCAGGTTGCGCTCACTAAATGACATATCCGGTCTGGCGTGAATTCTTCGATACTTGATCATCCTGTCCAGTA